>CAYWHT010000599.1:0-3045 GCA_964458135.1 uncultured Saprospiraceae bacterium
AGGCGGAAAAAGAGCAAGTCAGAATTCACAAATTTTGGGTTGTCAGACTATAATTCGTAAGCATTCATCAACATTTTCGAAGAGGAAAAATGCAGAAGCAACCCCAAGGCGAGCAACGCCACAGGCCACCAAAACTGCCGGTACCAATGCGTGCAACGGTGAATGTGCCAGCCCAACGAGCCTCCAAAAAAGGCATAACCCACCCAGGGCAGGGGCGTGAATACGGAACCGTGGGCCCGCGTAAAATAATGCTCCAGGGGCAAAGGTAAAAATGACCAGTCGGTCAGGCGCAGATTAGGGGTAATAAGGAAAACGGATATACCAGCGCCTACCAGCAACCACGGGAAAACCCAGCTGAAGGAAGTACTGAGCGCATACAGGGCGATTAAGGCCAGCAGTGCAATACCGATACAATGCAGTACATCTACCGCCCAAAAGGCGCCATCCAGATGCCCGGTTAAAAGGCTCCAGATATTCAATCGCAGTAAGTAACCGATGCCAATCAGGAACAACCCCCGACGAATTCCCTTCTTGACCCGTGGATTTTCGCCGAAAGGCAAATTTTTGCGCAACAGTAAGAACACGAACACCATGCCGGTGACGGTAAAGAAAATCGGAGCGGTCATCCCCCGCATGAAGGACCAGAGCGCGTACCATTCTGCCGAAGGGTCGCGGTAAGCCGGAGCTAGCATGCTATCGATGAAATGCCCCTGCAGCATCATCAATATGGCGTAAGCCCGAAGCGCATCGATAAACTGTATTCTGTGGGAGGAGGAAAGTGCAGTCAATAATTTTATTTTTATGGTGGTTTGGTGGCCCAACCCAAACGGCCGCAGTATGATGCTGCAAATCAGTGAAAGCCTACGGCACTAGCTTCGAGCATCATAGGCTACAAATTTCGCCAAACTTTCCCTATTTTTTCTGCGAAATCTGACCTAACCAATAAACCCGCAAAAGGAAAATCATGAAGCGCAACCTATTCCTTCTCCTCGTCGTTGCAAGTGCACTAGTTGCCTGTCAAAATGATTCTAGCAATATGAAGAATCCACAAGATGGCGAAGCCATTAGCGTGAACTATCCCCCAACCGGCAAAGGGGATGTGGTGGATACGTATCACGGAAAAGAAGTGCCGGATCCCTACCGCTGGTTGGAAAACGATACCGCCGAACGTGTTGAAGAATGGGTGAAAGCGCAAAACGAAGTGTCTTTCGGCTATTTGGAGCAGATCCCCTTCCGGCGGAGCATTCGCGACCGGCTGCAGGAGTTGTGGAATTACGAAAAGTTTAGCGCGCCTTTCCGCGAAGGTGATTACACTTATTTCTTCAAAAATGACGGCCTGCAAAACCATGCCGTGATGTACCGCCAACAAGAAGACGGAGCGCCCGAAGTCTTCCTGGACCCCAATCAATTCTCTGAAGACGGCACCACCTCGCTGGCCGGTTACAGCTTTACCGAAGACGGCAGCCTCTTCGGTTACATGATCTCGGAAGGCGGTTCCGACTGGAGAAAGGTAATCGTCATGGATGCCGAAAGCAAGGAAATCGTGGAAGACACCATCCGCGATGTCAAATTCTCCGGCCTGTCCTGGAAAGGTAAAGAAGGGTTTTATTATAGTTCTTACGATAAGCCCGAAGACGGCAGCCGTCTTTCGGGTATGACCCAGTACCATAAGCTCTATTTCCACCGCTTGGGCAGCCCGCAGCGTGAAGACCAGCTCGTGTTGGGGGGAGAAGAAACCCCGCGCCGTTACATCTTCGCCGATGTTACCGAGGATGAGCGCTGGCTGGTGATCTCGGCGGCGAAGTCCACTTCGGGTAATGAGCTTTATATTAAAGATCTGACGAAGGAGGGGGCGCCCATCGTAGCGGTAGTCGATAATTTTGACAACGAGCATAGCGTCGTGCATAGCGAAGGAGAAACGCTCTACCTAATCACTAACCTCGACGCGCCGAACCGCCGATTGGTAAAATTTAATGCGGCCAACCCCAGCCCGGAGAATTGGGAGAACGTTATTCCCGAGCGGGAGCAGCCACTGAGTATCAGCACCGGCGGCGGCTATTTCTTTGCCGAATACTTACAGGATGCCCTGTCTGTGGTCGAACAAGTCGACCTGAACGGCAAAGTGGTGCGGCAGGTCGGTTTGCCCGGCCAGGGCTCCGTAGGCAGCTTCAATGGCAAATGGGATCAAAAAGAACTGTACTATAGCTTCACCAGCCATATCGTTCCCAATACAATTTACCGCTACGATGTAGAAGAAGGCGTTTCCGAAATGTACAAGCGGGCCGGGGTAGCATTCGATCCCGAGCAGTACGTGTCGAAGCAGGTCTTCTACCAATCCAAAGACGGCACCCGCATCCCCATGATGGTGACCCACAAGAAGGACCTCCAACTGAACGGACAAAATCCGACCTTGCTCTATGGCTACGGCGGTTTCAACATTAGCCTGACCCCCGGCTTTAGCACCTCCAATATCATTTGGTTGGAGAACGGCGGAGTGTATGCCGTTCCCAACATCCGCGGCGGGGGAGAGTACGGGGAGGAGTGGCACAAGGCGGGCACCAAAATGCAAAAGCAAAACGTGTTTGACGACTTTATTGCCGCCGCCGAGCACCTCATCGAAGAAGGCTACACTTCCAAAGATTACCTGGCCATCAATGGCGGTTCCAATGGTGGCTTGCTGGTGGGCGCGGTAATGACGCAACGCCCCGGTCTGGTGCGGGTAGCCCTGCCGGCGGTGGGCGTGCTCGACATGCTGCGCTACCACAAGTTTACCGCCGGAGCGGGCTGGGCTTATGATTACGGCACGGCCGACGACAATCCTGAGATGTTTCAGTACCTGCTGGATTATTCCCCTTACCACAATGTGGAGGCGGGCGCTTGTTATCCGGCCACCATGGTCACCACGGCCGATCACGACGACCGGGTAGTGCCCGCGCATTCCTTTAAGTTTGCCGCCCGTTTGCAGGAATATCAAAGTTGTGACAACCCGGTTATCATTCGCATCGAAACCAAAGCCGGGCACGGTGCAGGGAAACCTACCGAAAT
>CAYWHT010000600.1:0-3041 GCA_964458135.1 uncultured Saprospiraceae bacterium
GCCCTGTGAAATAAAGCGAAGCTTTACTCCGGTATTTCACAGGGCGGGCAGTTTGGCTTATCGTGACGAAGAACCCATGCATAATTCGGGTTAGGGGTCGGTCCAATCAGCGTCACCCCTTTATTGGGAATGGCGCTAATTTTCCCGCTTCGTATTGATCAAGATAACCCCATTGGCCCCATTCATGCCGTATCGACTGGTAGATGAAGCATCGCGCAAGACCTGAATGGAGTCAATGTCATTGACTTCAACGCTGGAGGCGCTGCGATAGCCTACGCCCAATATCGAGCCGTCGAGTACGAAAAGCGGTTCCGTATTACCACTGAACGACATGCCGCCGTTGCGGATGCTCACCCGGGCGTTATCACCGCTACCTTGCACGCGCACGCCGGGTTGGCGACGCAAGATGTCCACTAACGAAAGATTGGGGGTGTACTCCTTCTCGTCGAGATGATCAACCGAGACCGGGGCGTTGGGATCTATGCTTGGGGCAGCTTGCCGCGAGGCCGAAGTTACGGAGGCGGAACGCGGGCTGTTGCAAGCCCCTAAAGCCAGGCTAAACACCGCCAAAAAGAAAAGGTGGATCGAAGATTTCATGCTTATTCCTCATTTTACGGTAGGAGTAATTTACGAATAAATACTATATTTTTTCTGTAGGTTTGAATAGGTTTTTGCCCTTTGATGGAACGCCATTCTAATGAAGGAAATATTTGCTCCGTAAGGGAAAGTTTTGGGGACGGGTGACCGGTGACGGGATTTTGGGGAAATACTGTCAAATTGCTTTGATAACCAGCCGCGTAACGGCGACATACAATAGCCTATGGCGCCGAGTAATCTTTTCCGGTCCATCCGCCCACTCTACCTAGCCCAACAACTCAATAACTCAACAAACCTAACGACCCTTGTTATCAATTCTCACCCTTTGCCTTTTAATTTTCACCCTGGTAGCGCTTGCATTCATTGCACGCCGTCTCCCCATCATCTCCGGTTTTGCCGCCAAATTGGTCTGCTCGAGTGTATTTGTGGCGAAACGGCGGGTAGTGGAAGTCCGGAAGGAGGATCTGAATTTTTTTCCCGCCAAATTGGCCAGGGTGCGAGTCGATGGGGACGACCAGTCGGTAACCGCCCGTACGCTGGGTTCCGCCCAGCGTACGGCTTACTACCGGGAGGGCTTGGGTTGTACGCTGTTGCCGAAGAAGCATCCACCCGAACAATGGGATTTACCGGATTTTGATCCCGTACCGGTACGGCCGGAAGACCCGGAGGTTTTGCCTTGGCCGGCGGGGAATGTGCTAACCGGAGGCGCGCTTTCCGAAGCTGCCCGCCAAGCTTTGTCGGCCCGCCTGGAAGGTCATTTCGATTCCGAAGGAAAGCGAGAGCTTAACACCCGCGCCCTATTAGTCGTCTACTGCGGGCAACTGTTGGTGGAGCACTACGCGCCAGGCATCGACCGGCGCACCATCCTACCGGGTTGGTCCCTGACCAAGAGCATCATCAATGCGCTGATCGGCATCCGTGTAGGCCAGGGAAAAATGGCGTTGCACGAACCGATTCCCATCGCGGAATGGCAAGAGGATGAACGCCGGCACATCACCCTCAATCACCTATTGCGGATGAGCAGCGGATTATCCTGGCGGGAGGTGTACCACACCCTGTCTCCCGCCACCCGCATGCTATACGAGGAAGGAGACCTGGCGGCATTCGCCAGTGCGCGCCAACCGGAAGCAGCGCCCGACCTCAGTTGGGTCTATTCTTCCGGGACGACCAACATCCTGGCGGGCCTGCTGCGGGATACGTTTCCTGACTGGCAAAGCTACTGGGCGTTTCCGCGCCAGGCGTTATTTAATCCGGTCGGGATGCGTTCGGCTGTACTCGAAACGGATGCCCGCGGCACCTTCGTGGGGTCTTCCTACGGTTGGGCTACCGCCCGTGACTGGGCCCGCTTTGGCTTACTTTATTTGCGGAACGGATTATGGGGCGATAAGCGTATCTTACCCGAAGGCTGGGTGAACTACTCCACGACACCTGCTCCCGCTTCCGGTGGCGAATACGGCGCTCAGATCTGGCTTAACGCCGGTGGAAAAATACCCGGTGCTCCACGGGATATGTACATGTTTCAGGGTTTCCAGGAGCAGCGCGTATTCGTGATTCCCTCGCGGGAGCTGGTGGTCGTGCGCTTGGGGACCTCCCGGGAGGGAAGGGTGGATTTTGGGCGGTTGTTGGAGGATATTTTGGCTAGAACTAAGTAAATGATCGTTTTCGGGAGCTTATTTTGGCGATAGACAAGGCGCATATTCAAGAGTGGGGTGCAACTCTTGAATCAAAGATAGCCCATAGTTGCCTGACCGACCCACCGTCGTGCAAGCACTATGGCGGGCGGGGAGAGCTGGCGCAGTCTATCGCCGAAAGAAGCCGCGAAAACGGTCAGGTATTTAGTGCCCGAGGCACTACATTAAAGCCCCACTTAAATGATGCGCTCCACTCAGGATTGCTTTTTATCTCTTTTAGCGTACCGGACCAACAATTGCATATCCATAAATTGCAGCACCTTTTCGTGGCAAGCTTCCAAAACTACGGGGGGCGCCACGCCATCGCGTTCGGCCTCCAGCCAGCGCGTAGCGCACAAGCACCAACGATCACCGGGTTTCAGGCCGGGAAAATTCCATTGTGGCCGCGGGGTGGACAGATCATTGCCTTGGTTTTTGGTGTATTCTAAAAATGCTTCCGTGACTTCCGCGCAAACCACGTGGGAGCCGAAATCCGTGGCGTCGGTGCGGCAGAAGCCATCGCGAAAGTAGCCGGTGAGGGGATCGTAGCAGCACGGTTCGAGGGGTTCGCCAAAGATATTGCGGGCTTGGCCGTTGTCAGTCATAGGTAGCTTTTTTCATTTGTTTGGAAACGATTGAGCCGGCTAATTTGATCAAATGGGAACGTACTTTTTGCCGATTGAGTATGGTTATTATAGTCCGCCAACCCAAAATTTGTAAATGCTGACTTGCTCTTTTTAGCTTCGCTGATCGTCGCTTCGCTCCTCGGAGTTC
>CAYWHT010000601.1:0-1267 GCA_964458135.1 uncultured Saprospiraceae bacterium
CGTTTGCTGGGAGCTAGAGTTGAGGAAGCCGTTACCGGTATCGATCCACAGGTTAAATTCCACGCTGCCGCTACGTTGCTCAGCACGGGTGTAGAGGTCTACGGGCGTGCTTAATCCCAGGTTGCTCATTGGGGCATCATCGACGAGGTAATCATCCGCCCGCTTTACTTTTTTGGGTTTTAGGCCGTAGATGGAGCGCAGGTAATTTTTCCAGAGTTTTTCGACTTCCCGTTCTTTCATATCCGTAATTTCGAGGGTTAAAGCCGGGTGGTTGCCCTTGCTCATCTGCCGGGCGCCTTCGCTGATTTGCTGGGCGCTCAGTCCGGCGGCGCCGAGCAAGAATAGGAACACAAGTGTGATTGGGTTTTTCATAGTTATTGTTTGTTGGACAACTATTGGACGAAAGATTTGTAGAAGGTAACACCCTCTTTCTCGCGAACCCATCGCCGGAATTTTGTTATATTAATCAACTACACGATTGCAAAGCCAACGATGATGGATAGCATCCTGAAACTAGAGCACGTATTCAAAACCTACGAAAAAAACGTAGCGGTCAATGATGTGAGTTTTGACATTCCGCGGGGCAGCATTTTCGGCATGCTGGGGCCCAACGGCGCCGGAAAGACTTCTTTGATCCGGATTATAACCACCATTACCCGTGCCGATAAGGGTAAAGTGTGCCTCGACGGGGAGCGGCTCAATAGCCGCCATCCGCAGGAAATTGGTTATATGCCCGAAGAACGGGGCCTGTACCGCAAAATGAAAGTGGGCGAGCACCTGCTGTATCTGGGCCGGCTGAAGGGGCTATCGCGTAAGCAGGCCCGCGACGGCATTCGGGAATGGATGGAAAAGTTCGACATCATCGATTGGTGGGACAAAAAAGTGGAGGAGCTTTCCAAGGGCATGCAGCAAAAAATCCAGTTTATTTCCACGGTGCTGCACAACCCGAAACTCCTCATCCTCGATGAGCCTTTTTCCGGCTTGGACCCCATCAACACCAACCTGATCAAGGAGGAAATCCATCAACTCAACCGCCGCGGCACCAGCATTATTTTTTCTACCCACCGCATGGAGCAGGTAGAGGAAAATTGCGAATACATCATGCTGATGAACAAGGGAGAGAACGTGCTGGAAGGCCGCATGATGGATATCAAGAACCGCTTTAAAGAAAATCTGTTCCGGATCGGATACGAGGGCGCGCTACCCAGCTATCTGACCCAACATTATCGCATCGTGGAGCAGCAAAACTGCCACGTCAGCGGTGAGG
>CAYWHT010000601.1:1277-3041 GCA_964458135.1 uncultured Saprospiraceae bacterium
GGCCCGGCAATCCAATGAATTATTACAACGATTGCTCAATCAAGGCGTTTACGTGCGCTCTTTCCAGGAAATTCTGCCCACGCTTAATGAAATTTTCATCCGGCAGGTGTCGCCCCCGGGAGAACGGCTGGCGGCGTCGGCGCTGGCTGATTAAAGGAGTCATTGGGAGTTGAACCCACAACCAATTACCACAACATGGACAAACTCATGCTCATCATCCGCCGGGAGTACCTTACCCGCGTACAGCGGCGCTCCTTCATCCTGGCCACCATCCTTACGCCGCTGGCCTTTGCGGTCTTTTTCGTCGTTGTGGGGCTGATCTTTCAGTACGAAAGTGACGACGTTCGCCGGGTGGCCGTCATCGACGAGGGCGATGTGCTGGGTGGCGTGATCAAGGATGAAGACAATTTTTACTTTAAGTTTGAGGACGCCCCCCTGCAGGTGCTGAAAGATCAGTTATCCGAAAAAAATTACGATGGCATCCTAGTCATTCCACCGCTGAAAGATTTATTGAGCAGGACGCATACGGTGTATTACTATTCCGATGAGCAACCGACGCTCGACATCGAGACCTTGCTCAAACAGCGCGTGGCCAAGCGCATTCGCGATTACAAGATTGATGAACTGAAGCTGGAGCGCGACCAGTTGCAAGCCCTGGATACCCGCGTCAATCTCGATCCCGAGCCCCTGGAAGAAAGCGGGGAAGACGCCAGCCGGCTGACCGGCGCCATTGGGGCCGGCATTGGCGGCGTCATGGGGATCATCATGTACATGACCGTTTTTATCTACGGGATGATGGTCATGCGTTCCGTCATGGAAGAAAAGACGAATCGGATTGTGGAGGTGATGATTTCATCGGTGCGTCCTTTCCAACTTATGCTGGGAAAAATTATCGGAGTGGGGGCGGTCGGGCTGACGCAGGTTGCCATTTGGGCGATTATCATTCCGGTAATCGTCATTCTGGCCAATTTGGTTTTCGGTTTCGAGTCCTCCTCGCAGATGCCGATGGCGCAATCGCCCGCCGCCGCCGAAATCAACCCTGAAGACACGGAAGCCATGGTGGCGCTTGCCTTGCAGGAATTCAGCAATCAGAATTGGTGGATGATTTTACCGCTTTTCGTTTTTTATTTCCTTGGCGGCTATTTCTTGTATTCTTCCCTTTTTGCGGCGGTCGGTTCGGCGATGGGCGACGATCTCGGCGAAGGGCAATCGCTGACCATTCCCATTACCATCCCGGTGATTGTGGCTTTCTACATCATGATCGTGACCATCCAGGCGCCGAATTCCAGCCTGGCGGTGTGGTCTTCTATCTTTCCGCTCTTTTCGCCCATTGTCATGCCCGCCCGGCTAGCGTTTTCCCCGCCGCTTTGGGAAGTGCTGAGCTCGGTAGTCGTTCTGGCCGGCAGCGCCGTCTTTTTTGTCTGGCTGGCCGGCCGCATCTACCGGGTAGGGATTTTGATGTACGGGAAGAAGGTAACTTTAAAGGAGTTGGGGAAATGGATGTTTATGCGGGATTGAGAGGAGTGGCTGCGCGCCCCGCGGTTGCTTGTTGCTGTGCATCTTTGTCAGGCTGCTTGGGGCGTTGGAAAGAACAAAGCGAGACAGCTAGTGGCACTAAATACCTGATCGTTTTCGCGGCTTCTTTCGGCGATAGACTGCGTTGCTCATCGGTCAGGTAGCTACGGACTTCGGCCTGAGCTCAGTCGAACGCTATCTTCCCTCTTCGCGCCTTGTCTATCGCCAAAATAAGCTCCCGAAAACGAT
>CAYWHT010000602.1:0-3039 GCA_964458135.1 uncultured Saprospiraceae bacterium
CCTCGTTTTCGCAGGGCGGCGCCTCGGGGTCCTCGTTGACGTTGAGGGTGAAGGTCAGATCGACGTCGGTGCCGCCGTCGTCGACGGTGGAGGTTTCGGTCTTTAGTCCGGGCTGGTGCTTGAGCACGAGGCGGAAGTTGCCGGTGGAGGTTTCCTCGCCGCACTCGGTGGTCCAGGAAGTGGACAGACCGACGGGCAGGCCGTTTTCGTCAAAGTCATTATAGTTGACCGGATCGGGGCGGTTGTCGACATTGCCGTCGCCGGCGGGGCTGACGAAAAGTTCGTCGTTCCAGGCGAAGAAGAACATGTGCTCGTCGTCCTCCTCCATGATTTCCTCGGTAATGCTTTCGCCCTCGATGGCGTTGGTCAGCTCGATGGACAAGTCGTAGTCGGTGCTTTCGGTCAGTTCGATCTCATCGAGGATTTGCAGGTCGAGGGGTCCCTGTCCGTCGGGGTCCTGGGCGCGGGCCTTGATGGTGTCTCCGCCGGCGGTGGGTACGAAGTTGAGGACGACATCGGTGATGATCTCTTCCTCGTTTTCGCAGGGCGGCGCCTCGGGGTCCTCGTTGACGTTGAGGGTGAAGGTAAGGTCAAAGTCCGTTTCCCCATCATCTGCGGTGGTGGTCTCGGATTTTGAGCCCGGTTGGTGTTGTAAGCGTACGCGGAAGTTGCCGGTGGTGGTTTCCTCGCCGCATTCGGTGGTCCAGGCTGTAGACAACCCTACCGGCAGGTTGTTGCCATCGGAATCATTGTAGTTGACGGGATCGTCGCGGTTATCGATATTGCCGTTGCCGGCGGGACTGGTGATGGCTGCGTCGGTCCAGGCGAAAAAGAGCTGGTAATCTTCTTCATTATTCTCAATTTCGGCAACCAGGTCATCGCCGGCCTGATTTTCGATCATGAAAGTCAGGGTATAGTCAGTGCTTTCGGTTAGTTCGATGGGTTCAGTGACTTGTAGTTCCTCCGGTCCTGTTCCGTCGGGATCTTCGGCTACGGCCATGACCGGATTTCCTCCGGCCTCGGGGGTAAATACGAGCGTGACCCGGGTGACGCCGTCCAGAAATTCCGGAGGGCTCGTTTCGGGGGAAGCGTCCTTGGTTGGGGCGAAGCTCAAGCACAAGAGGGGGAGGAATGCCCAAGCGGCCCACTGCAGGATAGGGTAAAACTGGCGCATACGCGGATAGTTTTTATGCTAAAAAATGAAACAATGTTGCAAATATAGTGATTGCAACATTGTTTCAAAATATTCCTGGGTCATCATATTTTAAAATTCAGGGAGAGTACGAAATTCCGCCCGATGTCGTCGGCGAAATAGCGCAGGCGGTCGGTGTAGTTGCGGTAGCTCTGGTTGAGTAGGTTTCTGACCTGAAATTGCCAACCAAACTGGCGGAAGGAGCCGCGCCAGGAGAAGTCCAGAAGGAAGTATCCGGAAGGAGGTGGCAGGATGTCGAAATCGGAGGCGTTTTCGGAGAAGCGGTCAATGCCGTTTTGACCGGCGAAGAGGAATTCCTCGACGCCTAGAATTCGGGGGTGTTGAAACTGTTCGAAGGTGTAGGTGCTCCGCAACTGGAAGGTGGATTGTTCCAGCCCTTTCATTTCCGGTTGGAAGGATAGCTGGTAGTTCAGTTGCGGCGGGGGTTGGCCGACAAAATAATCTTTGGGGTTGAGTTGCTGCGACCACAAGTAACTACCTTTAAGCTGGGAAGTAAATTGCGGATGGTGTTGCCATTCGGCGCTCAAATCGGCGCCCCAAAAGAGGGCGTTGGTTTGGTCGTAGAGGAAGAAGACGAAAAATCCGCGCGGGGTGCGGGTTAATCCGCCCGGTCGGGTAAAGATATAGTTTTCGATATAGTTGACGTAGCCGGTCATTTCGGCCCGGAAATCCTGCCGGTTGATGGAGTAGGTATTGATCCATTTATAACCGACTTCGGAGGGTACGGCCCGGTCATTTTGGTCCAGGATGCCTTCGCTGGTGGAGATAAAGTCGAAGCGGTCGTCAATGGTGTAGCGCCATAGTCCGTATTCGAGGAAGAAGGCGTGCTGCCCAAAGCGGTACAGCTCGGCTACGTTTGGCGGTCGCCAGGCGGTGCCGAAGTTGGTGCGGAAGGAGCTGTACTCCCCCAGGGGCGTAGTCAGGCCCAGCGTACCGGTGACGTTGCGGTAGTTGATCGTATTGCGGTAGATGGTGTTGTCGGGTTCGCGGCCCGTGATATCGGCTTCCATCTGGTCAAAGCGCAGACCGAGTTCGAGGGTGGATTCGCCCAGATCCAGGGATTCGATGAGATAGATGCCGTACTCCCAGCTGTCGTAATTGGGAATGAAGGGCACCGTTTGGGTGCCGGGGAGGTTGTCATTGGCTTGTTTCTGTCCTTGGAAGCCCAGCTTGCCCGATAAGGGGCCCCAGTCGGGATGGCGCCAGTGGGCTTCCAGGCTTTGGGTAACTAATTCCAGGTCGATGTTGGGGGCGTCGCTACGCCGTACGCCAAATTCCTGCCGGTGGTTGAATTGATAACCGTATTGGAGGGTTAGGGATTGCTTATCGCCGGTAATGCGCAGGGCGCCTTTGTATAAATCGTGGCGCACTTCCTGTTTCGGTTGGTCGATATCGTAGCTGAAGGGTTCGGTAAACAGCGGTACTTCGCTTTCAATGGCGCGCTGCAGATCGTCGAGGTTGCCGAATACCGAGCCGCTCAGGATGCCCAGCGTTTGATCGAAACGGCTGTAATACCCTTCGATATCGAGCCAGGAAGCCGGGTGAAAGCGCAGCCCGCCGTAGTAGCTGAGTTCTTCTTTGCCGGTATTGGTGAGGTTGTAATCGGGGGCTTGCAGGTCGCCCTGTTTGACATAGGCCCCGCCGCCGAGTAGGCTGAATCGTTTGAATCCCTTTTGCAACTCCAGTTTTCCTTCCCCCGAATGGCCATTGGATTTGCCGGTCAGGCCCAGTTCCCCGCCTAAGGGCGTCGATAATTCCATGCGGGGCGGGCGAATTAAAATCACCCCTCCAAGGGCCTCCGGACCGTAGCGCACGGTGGCCGCCCC
>CAYWHT010000603.1:0-1519 GCA_964458135.1 uncultured Saprospiraceae bacterium
ATCAGTCTCGTAGCTACGGACTTCGGCGGGAGCTCAGTCGAACGCTATGCTCCTTTTTCGCGCCTTGCCCTTCGCCAAAATACCCATCCCAAAACATCAAAGAACTTATTACACAGTGTACTAGTAATTCCTATCATATGGCGCAGGCTATACCAACATTTCACCATGCTACCTCTTTTTCTTCCGTCAATTTTGCTAATTTGCATATTTATATGGAGCTTTTTGGGAGTTTGATTTTGATGCCGAAAATGACCAGATTTGGGTGCTCACGAAGCCATTTTTGAGCCTCTACGGGGCAAAAAAGTTAGATGGTTATTTGCAAGCCAAAGAGTCAACGCCCAACAAGCTCTTACAGACGACCTACCAAAGCAAAAACATCGGCTGACCGTTCCGGTCAACCGAAACCCTACCTCATTACCGCAAAGCTTCAGTATTTGCCGTTGCCGGAATATCCTGCGCGGCCGAGTCCTTTTTGTCCATAAACCGAAAAAGAACACCCTATGCGTTTTATTAATTTCGCCCTTGCTATTTTATTTTGGTGCGGCAGTCTTTCCCTTCACGCTCAGTGGCGTGAAATCGAGGTAGAAGTCGAAACCACGCTTCGCGATATTCATTTTGCTCCCGATTTGAGACACGGAGCTTTGGTAGGCAACGACGGAACCGTATTGCTTACCGGCGACGGTGGGAAACGGTGGTTGCCCATTGAAACCAATTTCAAGGAAGACTTCCATTCCGTAAGGCTACTCAGCCCGGACACTATTTTGCTAGCCGGCGGCACCCGCTTTGACGGGCAGGTGTACCGGAGTACCGACGGCGGCCAAAGCTGGGATCTCGTCGCCGAAGGATACCGCATGGCCTGGGCCGACGAGCAAGGCTTTGCCCTCAACAACCAGACCATCCTCCGGAGCCAGGAGCGCGGCGCCGAGTGGCAAGAAAGTAACCTGGTCATCCCGAGCCCCGTAACGATCGAAGCCCTTTGGTTTCCAAGTCCTAACACGGGTTTTGCGGTCGGAAATATCTCCGGTTTTGCCGGTCAGGCACCCTTTGGTTACCGCTCGGGCGACGGCGGGAACAACTGGCAAAGCCTGCGGGAATCGGATTTCCCCAATAGCAATTTAGTCACCGCCGGCGCCTTCCCCCATCCCGATACCGCCTACGTCACTCTCAACGAAACGGTCGATTTCGCCCCCGGTCCGGTTAATCAATTAATGCGGATGACCGATTTCCAAGTTGATGCTAACGGCGGTTTTCCCCAATGGCAATTCGAAGCGGAAATTATTCGGGACACCCTGCCCACTTACGTCCGGGCCCTCCATTTCCTCAACGCCCAACGGGGGTACCTGGCGGGCGATGACGGCATCATTTACTATACCGAAGATGGCGGCCGGAGCTGGGACAATCGCTTCACGGCCACCGATACCATAGAAACTTTTTATTTCCTTAGTCCGAATACGGGATTTGCACTGGGTCGCAACGGCGCCTTGCTGGCCATCGGTAATTTGGAGACCAGCACCTCCAC
>CAYWHT010000603.1:1529-3033 GCA_964458135.1 uncultured Saprospiraceae bacterium
GTCCAATACCGCTCGAGGTAAAAGTCTATCCCAATCCGGCGAGTGATTTTCTCCGCATCCGCCTGGCCGAGTCGGCAATCGCCCAAGTTGCCCTTTACACGGTGAGCGGACACTTGGTGCGCCAAACCGAAATCCGGAGAACGGGACAGCTCAATTTGCGATCCCTGCGGGAAGGATGGTATCTGCTTGTGACCCAGATCGGCCAACGGCGGTCGAGCCGGCGGGTTTTGGTGAAGGAGCGGAAGTGATGCTACCCGGATTTGTAGCGCCCGGTTTTTAATCCCCATATCCTAAAAACTCGAGGGCAACCCTTTCTTACACCCGATATACCGACGCGATTGGGGTGGAGAACAAATCCCCATCCCAATCGCGTCCAGTATAATTTTGTGCAAAAAAAGGCCAAAGGGTTGCATTATCCAATGCAAGCTGCTAGATTTGAACTTCCATGGTAACCATACACTTGCATATTAATATTAATCGCGCACCGGAATCTCCGGTACGCCGCCGTTGTCGCTTTCCGCGTCGCCCCTGAGGGGCGTTTAACTAGCATATTATCCTACCACGGGATGTTCCATCCCTTTCCAGTACAAGCCGTTCATGCTTCGATCTGATGATGCACCGTTTTGAATTTCGGGGAAAAGTTAACCATTGCCTCTTTTCAATGGGGATGGTGCGTCCCCTTATTGTTTCGAAAAAGCTCAGCGCAATTTTTGTCAATTATGGAAATAAGCATTTATGCGGCCCACGAGGGGCACGCGGTCTACGCGGAAGCCATTTGCCGGTTGTACGCCGAATCGGCTAAAGCCCGGGGTACGGGCATTGCCGAGCGCCAACCCGAATACGTGCGGGAAAAAATGGCCAAAGGGCAGGCCGTCATTGCTCTTTCCGGGGAACAACTCGCCGGGTTTTGCTACATCGAATCCTGGAGCCACGGCCGCTATGTGGCCAACTCCGGCCTGGTCGTCCATCCGGATTTTCGCCGTCGCGGACTGGCCCGCACCATCAAGGAAAAAATATTTGCGCTGTCGCGCGAAAAATTTCCCGCCGCCCGGGTCTTCGGCATTACGACCAGTCTGGCGGTCATGCGCATCAACTCGGATCTGGGCTACAAGCCGGTCACCTTTTCGGAGCTAACCCAAGACGACGCCTTCTGGAACGGCTGTAAGAGCTGTCCCAACTACGATATCCTCGAGCGCAATCAGCGCCGCATGTGCCTGTGCACCGCCATGCTGGCGCCCTCCAAAGAAGAAGAAGAGGCGATGAAATACAATTTGTCTAACTTAATTCTCAGCAACCATGCCAAATAATCAAGTCGTACTGGCCTACAGCGGAGGCCTCGACACCTCCTTCTGCATCAAATACCTCACTGCCGAAAAAGGCATGAACGTACAAGCCGTCACCGTCAATACCGGCGGCTTTGACGAGCTTGACCTCAAAAATCTGGAAACCCGCGCCTACGAGTTGGGAGCGGAAAGTTTCCGTTCCATCGACGCGGTTGATGATT
>CAYWHT010000604.1:0-3020 GCA_964458135.1 uncultured Saprospiraceae bacterium
ATGGGTTTTTACCATTTTTACACCATGAAATGTCGATACTTGGTTTTGATCTGGCTATTGGGGCTCCATGTTTTTGGAGGGTGTACGCCCGCCCCCCCTGTCTTTGATGTGGAATTCCGGGGGCGATTATCGGACACGCTTGTGTATCCGGTTTCGCAGCAGGAGGATGTTTTCGGGCGCTACGCGCTGGGCGAATACCTGGATTCTGCCGTTACTTTTTTAGTGTTTAATGGGCGGTCCTTATCCTCCAGGCTCGCAGGGGATAAGCCAAATACCGAAGCCATGCTGCCCCCGGTAGCCAACTTCCTGTTTAGCGCCGAAGTAGAAACCTGGCAGTCGCTTACCCTACCCCGGCACGTTCAAAATCGCCTGGATTTGGAAATCTTTTTGCTGGGCGCCGCGGAGGCATACGGTATCGACTTATACGCTCCTTTTCCTTTTCAAATACGGGGGCGCGCCGCTAAACTCCACTACCGCTTACCCGCCTGCCGCAACGGCGAACGCCCCCGCCTGCAAGATTCCTTGTCGAACCAAGATATCGAAGCGATCGGCTTTTTCACCAATCAGCAAACCGACCGCTCAACCCCTTCGCCCGATGAACGCTTACATATCCACTTCCAAACCACTGATCGCTCCCTGACGGGCCACCTGTTGGAGGTTGTTCCGCAACAGATGGAGTTGTGGCTGCCGGGAAGTAGGGGAGAAAGCAGGAGGTAGTTGTTTCTCCCTAAAAGCAGGGCTTCGGGAAGGAAACTTGGCCTTCTCATTTTTCTTAGTTATGGCAGCCCTTCAGGCTGCCTAAAAAGAGGTGTGTAACTCGTAGCTACCGGCCCGCCTCCCGGCCGGCAGGCGCCACTCACCATCCTCAATACCCACCCCACGAGATCCCAAACCGCAAATCCAGTTGTGCAAAAGGCGACTCAAAAGCATCCATCGGGATATCGGGGCGGTCGTTTTCCAGGGTGAAGCGGTAGCCGCCCTGCAGGCCCACATGAAACCACTTGAATACATTGATTTCGACCCCGGCCGAAGGAGCGATGACGAACAGCCGCTCCCGATCGCCATCGTTGATTTCGGCTTCCCCCCGGCCGGCATGTACTTGCAGAATCGGGTGCAGCGCCCGGTAGGAGCTTGGCATAATTGCCAGCATGGGGCCCTTGTAGTCCAGCTGGAAGGTATTATCTGTTCCTTCCAGGCGCACGTTGTCTTTTAGTTTTGACCATCCCCATCCCAAAAAAACGGTGCGGCCAAACTCCATACCGATATTGCCGCCGTCGAAATGGCCTTTTTCATCCGATCCGAAAAAGGAGTAATTATTCGTGAATGAACCCCAGATACCCGAAAAGCCGCGGGAGCCAAAAATCGTTTCCTGACCCTGAGCACGTAGGGTTGGAGCTACCGCTCCGGCCAGCATAACCAATAGCAGGATTTGTTTTTTCATAACCAGGTTTTAGAAGGAAGATGGTGGGGTGCCGGGATAACCCTTACCGGGTCATCGGGAGATTAACATTTTTTAACCTACGAAGCGGTTGCCCAACCCACTACCCTGCCTAAGGTTTGACCACCATCAATCGCTTCGTCACAATCGTCTTGCCCTCCTCATCGCTCAGGCTGTAGAGGTAAGTGCCCTTAGAGAGTTTGGAGATGTCGACCTTTTCGGTGCGGCGGCCATCGATGCGATATTGTTGACTCCAGCGTTCAACACCGAGGATATTGTAGATCGTCAGGCGGTAGGTGCCGGGAGAGAGGCCGGAAAATTCGAAGCGGACATTGACGATGGCGGGGTTTGGGAAGGCGTATACGCCAGGTTTGAGCGCGCCGACCTCTTGTATGTCGGTAGTGAGGTCATTGGCTTTGTAGGTAACGCGTTCCACGCGGGTTTCACTGTTGTTGAGGTATACGGTGGCGATGGGCTCGAGGGCGCTATTGCTGAGGTAGGTGTGGGTAACGGATATCTGATTGCCGAGCGGCTCCATGCGCGATACCAGGCCGGTGATGTCCTGCCAGTCCAGTGAGCCAATCTTGGCGTCGAGGCGCAGGTTGCGGCGTTCTACGCGTCGTTCCCGCAACACGTCGTAGATGCCGCCGGGAATCGTCAGCAATCCCCAGGCATCGATTTCTGCTTCGCGCTTGATCGCAATGCGCAGCCGCAGGGAATCGGGGGTGATGGGTAGTTCTTCGAGTACGGAGCGAGGCAGCGTTTCGGCCGAAAAGGGAATGGCTGCGTTGCTTTGGTCGGTGTAGGCATCCCGGTAGCGAAGGGGCGCACGCCGTTCGGGAAGCGGTGGGGAAAACCGCATGGTGAGCTGCAGATCCAAATCGAGCGGATCTTCGCCGTAAAGCCCCAGGAGGAGCAGCCGGTTGGGTTGCAGGTCAAAGTAGGCTTCCACCTCATCCTCAATGGCAATTAACAATTCCGAAGTGGGGAAACGCCGGTTGCCGATTCCCATCGAGGGGTCCCGCACTACGGTTTGCAAGGTGTAAGGGGATTTCAGCCTGGTGAAATCCCAACGCTGATTACCGCCGCTGCCAGTGATGGGGATGCCGGAAGGCAGGCGATCCACCGCCGAAAATAAAGTATCGCCGATGCGGGGAAAATTATCGGCCGTAAGGGTAATCTGCCCCCGGCAGAACAAACTGCCCAAAAATAAAAATACCAACAAACTGAGTAAACGCTGCTGCATAAGTTCCGGCGGTTTAAAGGTCTACCCAAAAATAATGGATTTGGGGGAAAAGGGCATGCCCGAAGGGCGCCGGCTTGGTGAGTTTTCCGTATGCTTTGGGAGCCCCGGACTAACCTGGGTTCAAAAGCAGACCGATTAAACCTTGGTTAAAATGCCTGCAACCCCACCAGTTTGCGGTATTCCCCCGCCTGATCTAATAGGGCGCCGTGGGTGCCCCGTTCCAGAATTCGGCCGTTTTTCATTACGATGATTTCATCGGCGTGCTGAATGGTGCTCAGGCGTTGGGCGATGACGATGGAGGTGCGTTCGCGCATGAGCTGTAAGAGGGCTTCCTGC
>CAYWHT010000605.1:0-3012 GCA_964458135.1 uncultured Saprospiraceae bacterium
TTTCGCCAAAAGACACTGCCAAAGCGCAAAATTACTTATTACACGGTGTACTAGCTCTTACACGTAAAAGGGTACGTCTTCGTAATGCTTGAGTAGTTCGGCCATGCGGTTAGAGTCCTCCCCGGCAAAATTCACGGCGCCAAAGTGGTTGCCGTACCCTTCGCGGTCGCCGATTTTTTGGTTTCCCATGGGTTGGGGTAAGTTGTGATCCACGAAATAAGGCTCTTCCAGCAGTTCATCCGGGATTTCGAGCCGGCTGATCTGTCCGCGCCGGGGAAACACCATGACGTTGCCGAAGTGTTTTTCGGGCTTATAGTTGGGGTCCGGCAGGAATTTCGCCAGTTCTTCTTCGCTCATATTGGGGTCGTGACACATGACGAAAGCCAGCAAAGCGTCAAAATTGTAGGCTTTAGAGGCTAATTCCAGAATGTGGCCGCCGGGTATGCGGCAGGCGACCTCGCCAAAATTCAACGCTTCCCCGTCTTCGGTTAAAAACCATTCGGGATGGATCATCCCGTATTCAATGCCGAAGATGTCGACCAGCCGCTGCGTGCGCCGGTGAATCAATTCTCTTCTGGACTCCAGTGACCGGCTTTCTGCATACTCTCAATAACCGGGAGGCTCCAAACCATCAATGCAAAGCACTTCGCCATAATTAATTGTGAATTTTTGGTTTAATATGTTTACTATGTCAATGTTTGCAACATAAAAGTACTGCAAATTGCTCAATATATTGCCGAGACGGAATAATGTACTTTTTAAGCATTTGATTATCAAAAATTAAATTAGTGAGCTCCGGTCGAATTATTTTCTCTTTTGCCTGATTTTAAACAAATCCAAAATTTTTCTATTTATATGGCGTGAATGTCAATAAAAAATTGACTATTTTGTGCAATCCCAAATAATCAGTGGTCAAGCGGCCGCGCAATGGTTTTTTTGGTTGTGGTCAGTTCTTTTGTCAATCCATATCCCTATCGCCGGTGCCTGGTTGGCGCAAAGTTTCCTCCCATTGCGCCCCACTGGCAATACAAAAATTTCGGTATCCCCTCTACACCCAATTAATACATTTAAACACTTATTGTATGAAAGCTCTCTTACGCACTACCCTAATCTTTTGCCTGCTTGGGTACGGAACGGCCCTTTTGGGGCAGGATTGGGTACAGCAGCCTGCTTCGCTGTATTACTGGTCCGACGATCACCAGGTCCAACTCCAAGCGGATTACAGTTCGGTAGCCGTTTACTTCCGGGACGTCCCGGCAAGCTCCAAACTTAGTCAACTGAGTAATGCTTACAGAAAATTGGACAAGATCGACCGCATGGAGTGCGTCCGCCTGCAGTCCGACGCCGAATTTGACGAACTCCGCTCGGATGCCGGAGTCGATGCCTTTATCGAGCAATTTGGGCTCCGCGACGCCGGCGCCTACCAGTTAGCCCCTTCCTTCCGCATCGGAGGCACCCAAATGTGGCTGACTAAAAACGTGCTCGTACGCCTAAAACCCGGGGCCAGCATCAGTGAATTCGGCGCCCTGCTCGACCAATACGGCGCCCAGATTAAAAGCACCGTATCCCGCAGGAACACCTACAAAATTGCCCTGCCGGATCTGGAAAAACAACTACCCCTGATTCAGGAATTGAGGGAGCGCGGCCTCATCGTCTGGGGACAGCCCGACTTCCAAACGAAAATCGTCCGGCACATCGATGACCCGCTTTTCCCCGAGCAATTCCAAATGCACAACACCGGACAGACGCTCGATGGCATCCAGCTGCAAGCGGATATCGACATTGATGCGCTGGAAGCCTGGGGATTGACGACCGGCTCGTCCGACATCCGGGTCTGCATTATTGATGACGGTGTGGAGTCTCACGAAGATTTACCCGATATTTCCGGCGGTTTTACTCCCGTCAACGGCGGCGACGGCAGACCGGAGAGCGGTGGCCGCCACGGCCAGTCGTGCGCCGGCATCGTAGCCGGCCTTCATAACACCATCGGGGTAAGGGGCGTTGCTCCGGATATTGGCTCGCTCCAAACCGTTGACATCTTCGCCAGCGGCACCACCAATAGCGATCTGGCCGCCGCCTTCGACTGGGTCAGAACCAACGGCTCCGACGTGGTTAGCAACTCCTGGGGCTTTTCGGATCTTTGCGACGATAACCCGCTACCTTCCCTCACCGACGCCATCAACGACGCCGCCAACAACGGCCGCGGTGGCAAAGGTTGCGTCATTCTTTTTTCTTCCGGTAACGACGGCGGCATCTTTGACGGGCTTCCCACGGCTTGCGTCAACTACCCCGCCCGCCTGCCCAGCGTACTGGCGGTCGGCGCCGTAGCGCCTACCGGCTCCCTGAGCTTGTACAGCAGCTTCGGCCCCACACTGGATATTGTCGCCCCCAGCAACGACTACGACACCAATACCAACTCGTTTATCAATGGCGTGCGTACGACCGACCGCGAGGGTAGTCCCGGCTATAACTCGGGCAACTACAACCCCTCTTTCGGCGGAACTTCCGCCGCCTGCCCAGCCGCCGCAGGCGCAGCAGCATTGGTGCTTTCGGCCGACGGCAACCTGACGCGTCAACAAGTCTATAACCTACTCAACTCTACCGCCGATGATATGGGAGACCCCGGCTTTGACGACCAATACGGCAACGGGAGAGTCAATGCCTTTGAAGCCGTCAACCAGGCACTGGGTGGTGGCGCCCCTCCACCGGACGCCGCCTTTAGCGCCGCCCCACTGACCATCGAAGCGGGCGAGAGTGTTTCCTTTACCGACCAGTCAACCGGAAACCCCGATAGCTGGTCCTGGACCTTCGCCGGCGGATCTCCTTCCAACAGCACCGACCAAAACCCCACCGTAACTTACAATAGCGCGGGTACTTACGATGTATCGCTGACGGTAACCAACGAGGGCGGCAGCGACACCGAAACCAAGACGGGCTACATCACGGTTACGCCCAATATTCCGGGCTGCGACGATGGCCTGTCCAATTTCCCCATCGCCGAAAGCTTCGAAT
>CAYWHT010000606.1:0-3012 GCA_964458135.1 uncultured Saprospiraceae bacterium
TTCGCTTTCATCCCATTGGCTGAAGACCAATGGGTTTTACGCTCAATTATATAAACACCTGGAGATCGGTCACCTGAGCGCCGCTGTGGAAAAGACGGCTCTGAATCCGGAAGCCGGCGCGCACCGCGGCGCTGCCCGGAAATTCGTACTCAACCAGGCTGGGCTCCCCTGGTCTGAAACCAGCTTATATTGCATCAAAGTCAGAGACTTCAACAAGCAATCCATTTTTTTCCGTAATTTCTGGCCTCCATTTTATTAAATCCATCATTATGAGAAACCACAAACACCCATCCTATCTGCTATTCCGTTCATTATTATTCAGTATGGCAGCGTTGCTGGTTTGCGCAACGCCCACCTACAGCCAACAACTTGATTCCGGCTACATCGATCAGCTTGAGTACCGACATATCGGCCCCGTCGGCAACCGCATCATCTCGGTAGCCGGCATTGCCGGAGATCCGATGGTGTACTACGTCGGCGCCGCTTCTGGGGGAATCTGGAAAACGACCGACGGTGGCCTTAACTGGCAGCCGTTATTCGATGATAAAGAAGTGCATTCTATCGGGGCGCTGGCCGTGGCGCCGAGCGACCGGCACGTCATCTACGCCGGCACCGGTGAGAGTTTTATCCGCTCCAACGTCTCCATCGGTAACGGCGTCTGGCGTTCCACCGACGGCGGGGAGAGCTGGGAGCACCTGGGCCTGGATAAAACGGGCCGCATCAGCCGCATCGTCGTCCACCCGGATGATCCGGACGTCGCCTACGTCGCCGCCCTGGGGCACGCTTACGCCCCCCAACCCGAACGCGGCGTCTACCGCACTATGGACGGCGGTAAGACCTGGGAAAAAGTCCTTTTCGTCGACGAAGAGACCGGCGTCTCCGATATCGTCATGCATCCCGAAAATCCGCGCATCCTCTTTGCGGGGGCCTGGCAGCTGAAGTTGCGCACCTGGACGCGCTACAGCGGCGGCCCCGGCAGTGGCCTCTTTATGTCGAAGGACGGCGGCGACAGCTGGAAGCGACTCGAAGGTAACGGCTTGCCCGAAAGCCCGGTCGGAAAGATCGCCCTGGCGATGACGCCCGCCCAACCCGAGCGCGTCTACGCCCTCATCGAAACGGGCGACGGCACCCCCATCGAGCTGGAAGGCGAACCCTCCCAGAGTGGGGAACTCTGGCGTTCCGACGATCTCGGTAAAAACTGGCAACTCGTCAATTCCAACCGCGACCTCGGCGGGCGGCAAGCCTACTACACCCGCTGCGCCGCCTCTCCCGATAACGCCAACGAAATTTATTTTATGTGGGCCGACTTTTCCCGCAGCATCGACGGCGGTAAAACGGCCGAAACCATGCAGCCCGGCCCCAACTGGGACCACCACGAAATGTGGATTGACCCCACCAACGGTGACCGCATGATCGTCGTGGGCGACGGCGGGCTGTCCATCTCCGAAAACCGCGGAAAATCCTGGCACCGCGTCCAGCTACCCGTGGCCCAGCTCTACCACGTCACCACCGACACCAAAGTACCCTACAACGTACTGACCAACCGCCAGGACGGCCCCTCCATGAAAGGGCCCAGCCGCAGCCGTACCGGCGGCATGTTTGGCCCGGGCTTTATCCCGACGGGCCTGTGGCACGACGTAGGCGGCGGGGAAAGCGGCTTCGCCACCGCCGATCCCGAAAACCCGGATATTGTCTGGTCGAGCGCCTCGGGCTTCGGTCCGCTGGGCGGTATCGTCACCCGCTACAACGAGAAGACCGGTCAGTACCGGCAGGTGGAAGTCTGGCCCGAATTTCCCGCCGGCCACCCCGCCAAAGATGTCAAATACCGTTTCCAGTGGACCTTCCCCCTGCTCATCTCGCCCCACGATCACAATACGGTTTACGTCACCAGCCAGCACGTACACCGCACCACCAACGGCGGGCAAAGCTGGGAGGTCATCAGCCCCGATCTCACCCTGGACGAAGAGGATAAACAAGGCTTCTCCGGCGGCCTGACGGGCGACAACATCGCCGTGGAATACTTCAACGTCATCTACGCCTTCGACGAATCCCCCGTACAAGAAGGGCTCTTCTGGGCGGGCACCAACGACGGCCTGGTACACATCAGCCGCGACGGCGGGGAAAGCTGGACCAACGTAACCGACAACCTTCCCGGACTGCCGCAGTACGGCGTCGTGCGCAACATCGACGCCTCCAAATACGAGGCCGGCAAAGCCTACCTCACCATCGAATTCCACCAGGTGGGCAACTTCGACCCCTACGTCTACAAAACCGAAGACTACGGCCAAAGCTGGACCAAGATCACCGACGGCATCGATGAGAGCAACCTCAGTTATGTGCGCAATATCCGGGAAGACCCGGTGCGCGAGGGATTGTTGTATTTGGGTACCGAAAACAAGCTGTACATCTCCTTTAACGACGGCGAGCAGTGGCAACCCTTCATGAGCAACCTGCCCCCGGCGCCCATGTACTGGCTCGATATTCCCGAGCACTTTAACGACCTGGTAGTGGGCACCTACGGCCGCGGCATCTGGATTTTGGATGACATCACGCCCCTGCAGCAATTGACGCCGGAAGTGGCGGAACAACCGGCTCATCTCTTCGATCCCAAGCCCGCCTACCGCTTCCGTCCCGTCTCCCAGATCATGCAGTTCTTCCCGGAACCGTCTTTCGGAGACGACCCGTCCTACGGCGCTTCCATCAACTACTGGCTGCAGGAAGCAAATGACAGCGTCAAGCTCCACATCACCAACGCCGCAGGCGACACGGTGCGCACCCTCGAGCACCAGGGTAAGCCCGGCATCAACCGCGTCTGGTGGGACCTCAACGGCGAAGAGACCGAAAAGCTGGTCTTGCGCACCAAGCCGCAGTATGCCGATTGGGTAACCCTGGACGAAAATCGCACCCGGGAATCGCCCAGTTTGTTCGGTGAGTTTAGCGTACTGCTCCCGCCCGGCGAATACACCGTGCACATGTCCGCCGGTGTCTATTTTAAAATTCTAAGTGTGGAGG
>CAYWHT010000607.1:0-3006 GCA_964458135.1 uncultured Saprospiraceae bacterium
CCCCCGTATATCCCTGCTCGCGGCAAGCCACAATGCCGTATACCGCCAGGGTGCGGATAACGGCTTCTTCCAGATAACGCACGTAGCGATGTACATCCGTAAAAAAATGATCCAGGTCAAAAATGGGATAGCCGACAATTTGGCCGGGACCGTGATAGGTGATGTCTCCTCCGCGGATGGTTTTGAAAAATTCAAAGCCTTCGCGCTCCAGCTCTTCCGCACCGAGCAAAAGGTGTTGCGTGGAACCGCTTTTACCGAGCGTGTAAACGGGAGGATGCTCGCAAAATAACAAATAATGGTGTTGGGATTCCGACAGCTGACCGGATTTGGCGGCCCGACGGTTACGCAATTTACGGTCGATCAATTCTCCCTGCAGATCCCGCTGGAAATCCCACGCTTCCTGATAGCTGATCAATCCCAAATCCTTGAAAATAACCGTCTCCATAATTGTCGCGCAAAGGTAACTATTATTCTTCTAAGTTTCCACAAAACACCTACTCGCCTCCGGGGGTTGCGGAATCTACGGATTATTGACACAGGAGTGAGGGGGAGGGATTATATTTGCAGCTTTGAAGGTGAATGGTGCCTGCCTGCCCTCCGGGAGGCGGGCCGGTAGCTACGAGTTACCCATAAATCGGCCGCGGGATGATTTTAGCCTGAAGGGCTGAAATATTATAGCCTGGGGCGATGCCCAGGATGGAGTCGCCGGGTTTTTACGAGCAGCCCTGAAAGCCTGCCCGACCATGCCTGGTCGGGGGCGCGAGCATGATGTCGTCCCCGCCCAGGCATGGTCGGGCAAGGCTACAGGGCGCTGACTTGATCAAAACGACCATTTTTCACTGGGCGATGCCCAGGGCTTAGTTATGGCAGCCCTTCAGGCTGCCTTAAAAGAGGTGTGTAACTCGTAGCTGCCGGTAGGCGCCATTTTTACCCGGCCGAGGCACGAGGACGGGCGCCATTCACTACCCTCACGAACAACTAAAAAAACATGACCACCAAATCTTACCTGTTAGGCCTACTACTTCTCAGCACCGTCATCGCATGCAGTCAAAGTCCTAAAGAGGAGACGAGCAGTGCAACGACTGCCGAAGCCGGCGCCGACACCCTGCGTTACGCACAAGAAGAACACCTCCGCCACCTGCGGCAGCTCACCTACGGCGGCAACAACGCGGAGGCCTATTTCAGCTTCGACGGCCAGGATCTCGTCTTTCAATCCGATTACGGCGATTGGGGCGTGGGCTGCGACCAAATTTTCGTCATGCCCATAAGCGGGTATACGGGCGATCAGCCCACTATGGTCAGCACCGGTAAGGGGCGTACGACTTGCTCGTATTTCATGCCCGGCGACACCACCATTTTGTACGCCTCCACCCACCTTGCCGATCCCGAATGCCCCGAAACGCCGCGGGTGGTCAACGGCAAATACGTTTGGCCGATCTACGAAGGCTACGACATCTTCGTGGCCGATCTCGAAGGCAATATCATCCGCCAACTTACGGATGCACCGGGTTACGATGCCGAGGCCACCGTATCGCCCGACGGCCGAAAGATCGTCTTCACTTCTACGCGTTCCGGCGACCTCGAGCTGTACACCATGGATATCGACGGTTCCAACCTGCAACAGGTGACCGATGGGCTGGGCTACGACGGCGGGGCTTTCTTCTCCCCCGACAGCAAGCAGCTCGTATTCCGCGCTAGCCGGCCACAAACGGAGGAAGCACGCGCTACCTACCGCTCCCTGCTGGAGCAAGGCCTGGTGCAACCCACTGACCTGGAAGTCTTCGTCTGCAACCTGGATGGTTCCAACATGCGGCAGGTGACCGACCTGGGCGGCGCCAACTGGGCGCCTTACTTCCATCCTTCCGGGGAAAAAATCCTCTTTGCCTCCAACCACCATACCGAGGGCGGCCGGGTGTTTAACATCTTCGCCATCAATGTAGACGGCACGGGACTGGAGCAGATCACCCACGATCGCACCTTCGACGCCTTTCCCATGTTTTCGCAAGACGGCAAGCAGTTGGTCTTTTCCTCCAACCGCTTTAACGGCGGCGATCGGAGCACCAACGTCTTCGTAGCCGATTGGGTGGAATAGGATCGGCAAAATTGCCTAAATTGAGGGTTCAAAAGGCCCGCATCCATGTTTCTAACTTTTCCCGAGGATTTTCTGTGGGGAACCGCCACTTCGGCAGCGCAAGTCGAAACGGCTTACGATCACCAGTGGAAAGATCTGGAAGCCCAAGACGGCTTCAAGCTCTGCCGCACCACGGATCACGAGGAAAGGAGGGGTGAAGATACCGAGTACATCCGTCAACTCGGCAACCTCTACCGCTGCAGCGTGGATTGGTCGCGTTTGCAGCACGGGCCGCTCGAACCCTTTGACGAAGCCGCTTGCGCGGAATACCGGGACTTTTTGGAAGCCCTCTCCCAATCCGGTATCCGGATCATGTTGGTCTTTCACCACTTCGCCCACCCTCAGTGGTTTGAGCAGGCGGGAGGCTGGACGAGGGAGGACAACATCGACGCCTTCGTCGATTTTGCCCGGCGCTGTCGGGAAGCCTTCGGGCCTTTCGTCTACGCCTGGAACACCATCAATGAGCCCGAGCTCTATGCCTACCACGCCTACGTGACGGGAAGCTTCCCACCCCACCAGCGGGGAAAAACCCGGAGGGCGAGGCGGGGCATCCGCCACATGGCGATGGCCCACCGCATCATTTACGATCTTTTCAAAATTTATGCTCCGGAGCAAATGGTGGGCCTGGCCCTGAATGTCCAGGAGTTTCACCGCCTGAAATCGCCGCGGCAGATGCTGAAGCGGCTGCTTTCCCCGAAAAATACCGGCCCGGCGGCCGAATACTTCGACCCGATCGACTTTCTGGGGCTGAGCAATTTTTCAATAGAAAGCTTACCCGCCCCGCGCAAGAAAAATAGGAATAAAAATCAAAGCGTAAATAAGACGCCTCCACCGGATAGATCCAATGATAAGGGCGCCCAGGAATTGGAAAAGGC
>CAYWHT010000608.1:0-2589 GCA_964458135.1 uncultured Saprospiraceae bacterium
CTATCATTGGCTGTGCCACGATGCGGTGCTGCGCTGGGCGGCTTACGGTGCGGCCGGTTACGATCAGCACCGTGCGTTCCGGGAGCTCACCGGCTACGACCTGGAGTTGTCTTTTGCGGAAGAATACCAGCAAATCGAGGAATTATTGGGGAGGTTACTGGTTCAACCTTTTTTGGAAACCCACTTTCACGAATTACCCGGAACGGCTTAATACGAAAAGTTAACAGTGGAATAAGGAAAGTATTGGTAACTTGCTATCCAACGAGCTCTAAGGTAATGACCACTACAATCCGCCCCAATGAGAATTCAAATCCACAACTGCCACGTACACACCTTTACGTTGCAGCACGTTCCCAAAAACTTTTTGCCGCTAGGGTTGGTTCGTTGGCTGGCCAAGAATAACCGCACCCGCAAGTTGGCCTGGCTGCTCAACCGCTTGAATCCCTTTAGCGACGACGATCTTTTTAACCGCTACGCCCGCTTCTTACGGCAGGGCGACCAGGCGCGGCAGGAAGACGTTCTGCGCAACCTCGAAAAGGCTTACCCGGACGATACCCGCTTCGTTATCCTGAGCATGGATTTTACTTATATGGGAGCGGGCAAAAGCCCTCGCAATTTTATTGAACAGCTCGAAGAATTGGCGCTGCTGCGTCAGAAGGTGGGCGACCGGATTGTGCCGTTTATCGCGGCCGATCCGCGACGGCCGGATTTGCTCAGGCTGGTGCGCAGCTACATTGAAGAACACGCTTTCGGGGGGATCAAAATCTACCCGCCCCTGGGATTTTTTCCCTTCGACAAGCGACTGGACCCCGTTTATGCTTACGCCGAAGCCGAGGGCATTCCGGTGCTTACCCATTGTACCCGCGGGGGGATTTACTACCGGGGTAACTTGAGTGCCCAAGACCGGATTCATCCCATTACGGGCGCCAGGATGAAAGGTCGCGGCAACAAAAGTTTGAGCGATTACTATTCGGAACCGTCCAACTATCATCACGTGCTAGAAAAGTTTCCCAACCTAAAGCTCTGTTTGGGGCACTTTGGCGGTTCGGGAGAGTGGGAAAAATATTTGAATATTCTCAATCCGATCGTAGTGGAGCAGACCTGGTTTGCCGTGGTCAAAAAGCTGATCCGTCAGTATCCCAATGTCTATGCCGATATCTCGTACACCCTGGCGGATTTTGCACTCGTGCACTTGTTGTCGGTGCACCTGGAGACGGCCGTGGTGCGCAACCGCATTCTCTTTGGCTCCGACTTTTACATGTCCAATCTGGAATCCACCGAGTTTCGCTGGAGTGTGGAATTGCGCTCGCGTCTGGGCGAAGAACGCTATAAATTGATCGCCGAAACCAATCCGAAACGCTTCCTGGGCGAGTAAAAGACAACTTTTTGCCCGTATATTTGCTTAGAGCTTGTGGGGCGTTTGCTTTTGATGGCGAAAATGACTAGATTTGGGTGCTTTTGAAGCTGTTTTGAATAGGTCGAAAAAATGGTGAAGTGAGGTGTCATTTGCCGGCCAAAGGGTAAACCCTGTGGAATTCGCATAGCGACTATTCCACAGGGTAAACTCCCAAAAAGCTCTTAGATGAATAAAGTGGTTATGCCTTTCGTTGCCCGATGGCTGTTCAGCGGCCTGCTCATCTTTCTTTTTTTCCCGCTTTGCGGGCAGGGTCTTTATTCCCATCTGCCGCCGCCCTCCCTCTCCGATCTGTCCCAATACCAAAACCTGCTTACCCAAAAACGTCAATGCCAATTGCAAGTCATGCAAGCAGCGGAGCGGGTCGAACAATCGAATATCAGCCAAAACGGAAAATTCTGGCTCAAAAGCGCATTGCAACAAATGCTCGACAGCCGGAAGCCCGCCCTGGCGGAAAAATTGCAACGTTTGCAGCCCCATATCGATTGGGAAGGCCTGCCGACGAACCGCCTGCTCGAGCTGGAATCCAGATTAATCAGCATCAACCGGCAATTGCAGCGCCTCAAAACGATCTATCGCTATGCGGGCGACCGCATGGCGGATTACCCCGCGGCGCCGGAAGCCGAAATTAAAGAGGAACTGACATTTTACGGAATACAGGCCGGGGAACGTATCGGAGAAATTGGCGCCGGCGGGGAGTCATTCGCCGCAGCGGTCCTATCCATCCGAAAACCGAGGGTCTATTATTTGAATGATGTTGACAGCCTGGCATTGTTGCAAATTGCTTTTCACCGAGGCTACAATCCCGTTTTTCGAAAGGCTTCCACCCCAATCATTCCGGTCTTGGGAACGGAAGGCTGCACGGGGCTGGAAGGCAAAGCCCTGGATAAAATCATCGTTAGGAATGCCTTCCACCATTTCAAACGTCCGCAGGAGATGTTGCATTCCATCAAGCAATCACTCGCTCAGGACGGCAAGCTCTTTTTAAGGGAACGCTACCTGGAAAACTGCGGTGATCAATGTTGTGAAAACACAATGTCACGGTCCGCTATCGCAGTCGAAATGCGGGAAGCCGGATTTGAGCTACTGGAGAAAAACGTATTGGAAGACCGCTACGGCATGAAATCCCATCTTTTGGAATACGCGCCGGTTCACCAAAACTGAAAAATCAACAA
>CAYWHT010000608.1:2599-2996 GCA_964458135.1 uncultured Saprospiraceae bacterium
AATCAACAAGCTCTCATGAAATCCGCCTGGTTAGAATACAGCTACTTACTCATTGCGATTTTTTCGGAAGTGTTGGGCACCAGCGCCCTGAATGCTTCTCAAGAATTTACTCGCCTGACTCCCAGTTTATTGGTCGTTCTGGGCTATGGCCTGTCTTTTTACTTTCTCGGGCTTAGCTTACGGGTCATTCCGGTGGGGGTGGCCTACGCGATCTGGTCGGGGCTGGGTATTGTATTGATTACGGCATCCGCCGCTTTCTTTTTTGACCAACGGCCCGACTGGCCGGCCTTGATCGGAATGGGACTGATCGTGGCGGGAGTCTTGGTCTTGCAGCTCTTTTCCGAGATGACGGTACACTGAATTACCTTTGTTTCGCTTTCCGATAAAGGCTCTGAAT
>CAYWHT010000609.1:0-2991 GCA_964458135.1 uncultured Saprospiraceae bacterium
CGAAAAAATAGCGGCGTCATATTTTCACAAATCCTGAGTTGTCAGACTATAACAAACTCTACTAAATGGATTTGAAGGGACGGGTGACGATTGCCTGTTCGTTTTCGCTTTCTGACTCAAGCAGTTTTCACTATACGTAGCCGCATTTCACAGGGCGAACATTTTGGCTTCTCGTGACGAAGAACCCATGCATAATCCGGGTTAAGAATGTTTTTGGCTTCTTCACAACCCCAATATCCCTTCCAGCTCATCCAAACTCCCGATCACAAAATCCGGGCCGGCCTCCCGGAGTTGGGTCTCGTTGTGCGCGCCGGTAGTGACGCCGATGGTCCAGCCGCAGCCGGCGTTGCGGCCTTCTTCGATATCCACCGCAGCGTCACCAACTTTGGCGATATCCTGGGGGGAGTCGATGCTGAATTTTTCCCCGGCGAGCCGGATCATATCGGGAGCGGGGCGGCCGTTAGCCACATCGCTTGCGGTGATGAGGGCGTCAAAATCTTTACCGGCTTCCCAGCCGAGTTTTTCGACTAAGTATTCAGCGGTAGATCGCTGATAGCCGGTGTTGAGGATGGTGTAAATGCCCCTTTCCTTTAAAGCTTGGAAGATGGATTCCGCCCCTGGCTGAGGTTTGACATTTAAATTGGCGTAGGCCTGCTCCAGGGTTTGCATGAAATTATTGTACAAATCATCGAGTTCGGTCTCGGAAAGCGCGCCCTTGTTTCGTAATTCGGTGATATCCCGAATGGCTTGCTTTTTCTCTTTGCCTGCTCCTTGGGTCAATACTTCTTCCAGGCTACAGGGATAGCCCGCCTGCTCAATGACGCTTTGCAGTGATTTGTAAACGACATTGTCTTCGTCGACGGTAGTGCCCGCCATGTCAAAAACGACCATTTTAAGCATGTGCAAAAATTTGTTTGATGTTTTCCAGGGCCAGACCGGGGCTGGCCGTCATGCCTTTGCCCCCGATGCCGGTAATAAGGTGCACCCGATCGTCAATACGGCGCTGGAAGAGGTCGCCTTGCTTGCACTGGCTGTAGAATCCCAACCATTGGGCATCCACCTCCCAGTGGTCCAGATCCACAATTTTTGCGGCTTCCTCCAGAAAAAAACGGTTGATCCAGCTTTTTATCGTGAAATCCAATTGGTCGCGCTCGGCCAGGTCGGCGTATTCGTGGGAATCGCCGAGGATGATGCTGCCGTCGATTTCCTGCTTCAGCAAGATATGAACTCCCCATTGTTTCCAGAAGGATTTTTGGGGTTCACGGGATTTTATTTTAGAATAGGAGGGGCATTCGCGGAAGCTTTCGTACCGCCTAATGGTCTGTCCGGTCAAGATATTGCCCGGGAGGCGCACTTTGGATTGGGGATATAACCGCAGCATCTGCAGCTTGACGATCTCCAGGTCGCCGGCCGCAAAAATCTCCGGAAACAACAATTCGCACTCACTGCCCGAGCAAACGATAACTCGTTCGCCCCTTAGCGTTTTTCCGCAGCTGGTGCGCACCCTTGCATCCGCATCCACCTCACAAACCAGGGTCTTTGCAAAATGGTGAAATCGATCGTTTTGCCGGAGAAAGGCCTGTAAACGGTGAATCATCTGTTGAGGATTGACCGATAATTCCTGCGGGAAAAACAGCCCCGCACGGCAATAATCCGGTCGTAGGGCAGGGTAACGTTCGCGGCATTGCCGCGCCGTCCACAATTGGGACGGGTAATCCTTTTCCCGGTTAATCTGGTGCAATTCTTCCAACAGCCGCCTTTCCTCCGCATCCGAAGCTACGTACAGACTGCCTTCTTGCCGCAGCGTGATGTCAAACTGCCGCTGAATGGAGCGGTAAATGTCCAGACTGCTGCGTCCGTACGCTTGCCATTTCCGGTTCATTCCCGACGGGACGATCTGTCCGAAATTGCGTACGGTAGCCCCCTTGGGGATCTGATCCTTTTCACAAAGGGCCACCTTCAGTCCTCGCTCCAGGGCGTGGTAAGCGTGAAAGGCGCCCATAACGCCGCCGCCGATGATGATGAGATCGAATTGCATGGGGTTGAGGTTGAAAGTGACGCCCGTCCTCCTGCTTCGGCCGGGTAAAAATAGTGGACTAATGCCTGGCTTTACACCATATACTTTTTACTGATGTTTAAAAACGAGCAATTGTTCTCCATTCCTGGCCGCAAAGATCAATTTTGCGCCGGTAGTGGATTGAATTTGCGCTAACCCTCTGGCGTCGCCGGGGAGGTAAAAGCCGGTTTCCGTAAACGCATGGCTGGTAAAGGTTCCATCGGGATGGCCCCTGAGGAGTAGGCCGTTCAAGGCGTCGTAACGGCCGGTGGCGGTTTCGGTGGCGTAAGAATTTCCGCTGAGCAGGATATCCGGGTGGCCGTCGCGATCGTAGTCGTCAATGAGGATGCCCTGGACGGGAGCGAATTGGGCCTCCGCGGGAAGTTCATGCATCCGGAACTGCCCATTGCGGTTTTCCAGCCAAACGCTACTGAATTGTTCAATGCGGCTTATTTCGCTTCGCCTGATCACCTCCTCCGGAAACATCTCCCGCCAGCCGGCCTGGGCGTAGCTGGTGTAGTTGCGGTACTTTTTCTTTAAAGGGTACAACCAGTTGAGCATGTCATCGCGATAGTGTACGGGTACTTCCTCATCCTCCAGGTAAAAGGTCAGCACGGCGTCCCGCCGGTTGTTGCGGTCGAAATCGTTGACGTAAAGCCGCAGCGGATGTTGGGGGTCAACTTGGTAGGGGTTGTTCCAACCCAGATTGCCCGCCACGTAATCGGTATCCCCGTCACCATCCAGGTCGGCGGCGGCCAGGCTATTCCACCATCCGGTCGATCCCTCCACGGGCAATTTTTCAAAGCCCGTGCCGGTATTGCGGTAAAAGGTTAGCGGCATCCATTCGCCGGCGAGGAGCAGGTCGGCAAGCCCATCCCGGTCAAAATCCGTCCAGAGCGCCTGACTAACCCGGCCGGCTCGACGCAGTGCGGGGG
>CAYWHT010000610.1:0-2991 GCA_964458135.1 uncultured Saprospiraceae bacterium
CCTGAAGCCCAACCGGAAATTTACCATCCCCCAAAGCGCCGTCGTACGCTTTGGCGCTTCGGATTTCACCCTGAAAATTCAGGTCGGAGCAACCTCTTCCAAGACCACCGATCCGGAACCGACTCAAAGCAGCATCTTGAGAATGCTCGAGGATAATGAGGGCCGCGTTTTAATCGGCAGGGGGAAGGATTGTCAAATTCGATTAAACGCCCTGCGCATTTCCCGCCACCACGCCCAAATCGAAAAGCGAACGGACGGGCTTTACCTCACTGACCTACAATCCAAAAACGGGACCTTCGTCAATGGAGAGCGATTAGGCGGCACGGTCAAACTAAAAGAGTCGGATACTGTCACCGTAGGCACTTTCGAGATTCAGCTTCACAAAGGAGGCTTTACCGATCGCAGCGGGGTTGGATACGCCATCGAGGCGGAAAGCATCCAAAAAACGTATCCCAATGGCAAAATCGGCCTCCAGGAAATGAGTATGAAAGTGCCCGCCAATAGCTTCGTAGCTTTGATGGGGCCTAGCGGTTGCGGTAAATCAACCCTTCTCAAGGGATTGAACGGCGCGAACCCGGTTTCCGGCGGAAGGGTATTGATTAATGGATTGCCGCTGGACAGGAAAAATTTCAATTACCTGCGCCGCAGTATCGGTTACGTTCCCCAGGACGATATCGTCCACCAGGAGTTAACCGTGGATAAAACGCTCTACTACGCGGCGAGATTGCGGATGGCCGATGATGTATCCGAAGAAGAAATCGAGCAAAAAATCAGGGAAGTGCTCGAAAGCCTGGGCATTAACCGGCCCGCTCTCCGTAAAACCAGAATATCTTCCCTATCGGGTGGAGAGCGAAAACGCGTTTCCATCGCCGTTGAATTGATGCACGACCCGACTATTCTCTTCCTTGACGAGCCTACCTCCCCCCTCGATCCGGAAACGATCGGTGATTTTTTGGAGTGCATCCAACGGTTGTCCAAAAGCGGGGTCACCACCATAATGGTAACCCACAAACCGTCCGACCTGAACTATGTAGACCGGGTCATCTTTCTGGCTTCGGGCGGCTATATGACATTCTACGGAGACAAAAAGGAGCTCCTCCCCTATTTCGAATGCGAAAGCTTAATTAAAGTATACTCCATTTTAAAAGATCCCAGCCAGGGACAGCAATGGTACGATAAGTGGCGGACAAAAAATCCCATTTCCGAAGTGTCGCCCTATTCCGGCGGCGCCCAAACGCCACCCGCCGAATCTTTTTTCCGTCAGTATTACTGGCTCTCCAAGCGATATTTTGACATCAAACGCAGCGACCGGGGAAACTTACTATTGCTTTTGGCCCAGCCCCTCGTCATTGCTTCCTTGGTTTGCTTTATCTTTAATGAGGGGTTGGAAATGGGCGTATTCTTTCTAACCGCTGTCTCGGCAATATGGTTCGGGGTAAGTAACGCAGCCAAAGAAATTGTTGGAGAACAATCCATATTCGAGCGGGAACGCATGTTCAACGTAAAAATCTGGAGCTATCTGCTATCTAAGTGCAGCGTGCTATCTCTCATTGCGCTATTGCAGAGCCTGCTGTTTATGATAATTATTTTCTGGAGCTACCGGTATTGGAACGTCTGCGAAGACTACGGTGCGGTAGTTCCCCGGGGCTTTATAAAGAGCACGGGGTTCGTGTTCTACTTATCGGTTTCGGCCACCTTACTGGGGCTGCTCCTTTCTTCGATCTTGAAGACGACCGAGAAAGTGATGACTATCGTACCCATCGCCCTCATTCCGCAAATCATGTTAGCGGGCGTAATCGCAGAAATTGACAACAGCATCAAAGAATGGTTGAGTTTCCTGACGTTTGGCCGCTGGGGAACGGAAGGGCTGGGCCGCATCCAGGATCAGCTCGCCCGCGAGCACACCGATTACTACTACCGCTCGGATAGCACCGAAGTGCACCAGAGTATTCTCAGCCCGGACCCGATTCTTAAAGACACTTCAATCCAATGCTCCCCCGATGTTTCCTTCCCCGTACAGGAACCCACCGGCAAGCTTGGGCTGCGCCCCGATGAAGCCATGCGCGCGTTATCGCTGTACCGGGACGGCGCCGTCTTACCGGATGCTTTCGCCACCCCTTTTATAGCCGTTACAGTGCTAAATATAATATTTATAATTTTAGTATACTGGACGCTCCGGCGCAAGGACAAGATTCGATAAAGAAAAACCGGGATTTGACCACCTGAATTTTAGGCATTATTTCATTAAATGGCTAATTTGGTCGATAACCCTAAATATAATCCAGGTAATGAAGTATACGCTTTTCGACCCCGTCTGGCTTAATGAACAAGGGAAACGCCCTTACAACGAAGATTATATATTACCCCGGGAAGAAATCTCCGCTTCGGAACGCGTTTTCTTGGTTTGTGATGGTGAAGGTGGCTCAGCAAAAGGCGATGTAGCCGCTAAAATTGTGTGCACTGGATTCCTGCGCGAAATGAGGGACTGGATTCCCGAACTAAAACCCACGGATTACACCGCCAGGCAGCAGCAAGAAATACTCAACGGTGTTTTAAAAAATATCGAACAGCAGCTCGACCAGGCCACAATAGACAACCCCCCCTATAAGGGTATGGCCACTACCCTCACCTACCTGCACTTATCGGCCTACGGAGCAGTGGTCGCCTGGGCGGGCGACTCCCGGGTTTATCAGTTCCGCAACGGAGCAGTTCTGCACCAAACCCGGGATCATTCCCTGGTAAACGATCTCCTGGAGCGCGGGGAGATTCAACCCGAAGAAGTGCACGATCACCCCCGGAAAAATGTCATCCTGCGAGCCGTATCCGGAAGGGAGAACCCTACCAGGCTGGATGTGGAAATTTGGAAGGACATCCAACCCGGCGATTACTTCATGCTCTGTACCGACGGCATCCTGTCCGGTTTCGAAGCCGAAAACCTGCAGCCTTATCTCGACGGGAAAACCGAACTGGGTGAAATGCGCCGACTTATCC
>CAYWHT010000611.1:0-2978 GCA_964458135.1 uncultured Saprospiraceae bacterium
GGCCTTTGTAGGTTCCCACGGGAGCTTCTTCCTTCAACTTGGCCTCGATCAACTCCACCGCCCGATCATAGCCTACTTCGAGGGGATCTTCCCCTTTGGCGAGGGATACGAATTTATCGCCGAACCGAACGTAGGGACCATAGGGACCGATACTCACCTCAACTTCTTTGCCGCGGTAGAGGCCGAGCTCTTTAGGCAACTGAAAGAGCTCCATGGCTTCCTCGTAGGTAATGGATTCGATGGATTGCCCGGGTTGCAGGCTCGCGTAGCGGGGCCTTTCGCCTTCTTCCAGTTCTTCGGGCGTGCCGATTTGCGCCACCGGTCCATTGCGGGTCATCCGGGTGAGGACGGTGCGGCCCGTTTTTTCGTCGGTTCCGAGGATGCGTTCGCGGGTGGGGCGCTCGGCCTTTTCCAGCGTTTCCTCCACGTTGGCGTGGAAGGGCTCGTAAAACTTCTCCAGCATGGAAGTCCATTCCTTGGAACCCGTGGCGATATCGTCAAATTGCTTTTCAATACCGGCCGTAAAGCTGTAGTCCATGATATCGCCGAAGTGCTGGTCGAGAAAATCGCTTACGGTGATGCCCATGTCGGTCGGGAAAAGGCGGTTTTTCACGGCGCCGGTCATCTCGGTTTTAGTCTCCGCTTTAATTTTTTCTTCCCGCAGCGTGAGCACCCGGTAGTTGCGCTCCACCCCCTCGCGGGTTTCTTTAACCACGTATCCCCGCGCCGGCTCCATGATTTTGCTGATGGTCGGCGCGTAGGTAGAGGGGCGGCCAATGCCCAGTTCTTCCAGTTTTTTGACCAGGCTGGCTTCCGTAAAGCGGGCCGGTGGCCGGGTGAAGCGCTCGGTGGCGGTCATCGCGTCGAGCGTCAGGGATTGTCCCTTTTTAAGCGGGGGGAGTATGCCGCGGGCCTCATCTTCCTCATCTTCATCGGTGGATTCGAGATATACTTTGAGGAAGCCGTCGAATTTAAGCACCTCCCCTTCGGCGCGCAGCTGGGCGCTTTCAATGGAAGAGATGCCGATGTACACGGTGGTTTTCTCTACGATGGCGTCGGCCATTTGTGAGGCGATGGTCCGTTTCCAGATGAGCTCGTAAAGGCGTTGCTCGTCGCGATCGGAAGATACGCTGTGGACATTGATGTAGGTAGGGCGAATGGCCTCATGGGCTTCCTGAGCGCTGGCCGATTTGGACTTGAAGCGCCGGGGTTTCAGGTATTTGTTGCCGAAGTTTTTCTCCACCTCTTGGGCGATGCCCTTAAGCGCAACTTCACTGAGGTTGGTGGAATCGGTGCGCATGTAAGTGATGCGTCCGGCCTCGTAGAGCCGTTGGGCGACGGTCATGGTTCGCTTGACCGAAAAACCGAGCTTCCGGCTGGCTTCCTGCTGCAGGGTGGAGGTGGTGAACGGCGCCGTCGGGCGTCGGGTAAGGGGCTTGGTCTGAATATCTTCGATGCGAAAGTCGGCGCCAATGCATTTTTCCAGGAAGGCCCGGGCGTCTTGTTCGCGATCGAAACGGTTGGGCGCTTCGGCTTTCAGGCTTGCTTTTCCCTTTTCACCTTCCAGGTCGAAAAGCGCCTGTATCTTGAAAAAAGGCCGAGGAGTAAAATTATTAATTTCCCGCTCGCGTTCGACGAGCAACTTGACGGCTACGGATTGCACGCGCCCGGCCGAAAGCTTGCCCTTTACTTTCTTCCAAAGAATGCCCGAGAGCTCATAACCCACCAGCCGGTCCAAGATGCGGCGGGCTTGCTGGGCGTTGACCAGATTTTCATCTACGGTGCGCGGGCTTTGGATTGCTTTTTGAATGGCGGGCTTGGTAATTTCGCGGAAGACGATGCGCTTGGTTTGGTGCTCGTCCAGGCCGAGCACTTGACAGAGGTGCCAGGAGATGGCCTCTCCCTCGCGGTCTTCATCCGTGGCTAACCATACTTCTTCTGATTCTTTGAGCGATTCCTTGAGGTCTTTTACGACTTTCTTTTTATCGGGGGTGACGACGTACTTGGGCTCGAAGTTTTTTTCGACATCGACGGCTTTATCACTCTTTTCGAGATCGCGAACGTGCCCGTAACTCGACTTGACCTTAAAGTCTTTACCCAGTATTTTTTCGATCGTCTTCGCCTTGGCCGGCGACTCCACAATGAGCAGGTTTTTTGGCATATACTTAACTTTTTTGTGATGGCGCGCGCCCCTCTGCATCCGGGCCCACACCTAGGATTAACGTATTCATTCCGGATGGGATTATAAATGAAACCTGCGGCTCGACAGTTCCTTCACCGGAATGCAAATGTAAAAATTTTGGCAATTGTTTCCGGAAACCGGTGCTTATACAAGCCAATGTGCCGGATTGCTGTCGGAAAGAGAGGTGGATGTGGCGCAGCGGTGGGAAGAATAAAAAAAGCGGAATGCCGCCGTGACGCCATTCCGCTAATTTAGGACTTTTTAATGTCATCCTCAAGGCCGGATAAGGCTATGCGCCCGGACATTTTTTACAACGTTTGCCTTTCTTGTATTTCTTACAACACTTTTTCTTCTTTTTACTTCCGGATACGACGGGAAGGCTGAATGGCAAATCCATAACGGCCGGCTCGTACCCGGCCCAATCGGTATGCTGACGCTGTCTTTTTTTCATTCTAAAGTAGTTATTTGGCATAAATCTAGACCTTGTTTTTATTTAATCCAAATAAGGAAACAGTGATTTTTGTCACCCTCCCAAAATGGCCACAAGTGGTTGGGGGTACGGTTTTCCGCTCTGTACCAAAAGGCGGGATGAAGTTTCCATTTTAAGCGACAATTTAGGACTTTTGTCTTCTAATGTTTTGTAAATCGAAGCGTGATGAGGAAGCTTTACGTCGCCGCCACGGGGCAGCATGTTGGGAAAACCACTTCCACCCTGGGACTGGTGGCCAATTTAAAGGATAAAGGATTCAATACGGGCTACTGCAAACCGGTGGGTCAGAAATCCATTACCGTTGAC
>CAYWHT010000612.1:0-2975 GCA_964458135.1 uncultured Saprospiraceae bacterium
TCGCCAAAATACCCCTCCCAAAACATCAAAGAACTTATTACACAGTGTAGTAGGGACCCTTTCCCACTCTTAAATGCGCGCCTTGTTCAGCACAAAATTTGACGGCGTTCGCCTCAAAAGCAAGATCCAAACAAGCTCTTAAATGTTCGCTAAGGGAGGGAACCCCGGAGTTTGGCCGCAAATAAACTGCCGATAGCCGTTGGCAAATATGGACCGCAATCTCCAGGGTTTTAAATTTTTAAAGGCCGGGAGCCTAAACCTGCTGAGCCGCCTGCTGCTCCTCATAAGAAGGCCCGTACAACCCGGGCACCGGTTTATGGTTGGCGCGCAGATAAGCGATCATTTCGCCCCGGTGGTGGTACAGGTGGTTCATTAGGAACGCCCGGATCACCTGCGGCCGGGGAGTGGGGGGCATCAACTCCTGCCCGTTGTGGGTCATCGACCAGGTGCCCATCAGTTGCTCTTCCGAACAGTTTTCCAGTTGCCGGACGGCATCCTTGATGTTTTCTTCTAACTTGGACTTGATGGACGCCATGCTGGAAATATCGCCCTTGTCGTATTTGTATTCGGACATTTCCATCACGTCCTGGTTGAGGGTGGCGCCCCACCAGTGGTAGGTCTCCGCGATGTGGGAGGCCAGGCCGGCGAGGGTCCAGTTAAAATCGTTGGGTTGGTACTCCAGTACGTCGTCGGGGATGGCGTTGAAGAGTTTGCGGGTGTTTTCGGCTTCTTGCTGCAGCTCGCCGAGTAAGGATTGTTTGAGCATGATTGGTTATGGTTGTGATTAAAAAATCTAGCCTATGACCCCTCATTAACCCGGGACTGGCCCAAAGGTAATAAGGGTGCTGTAGCCGGTGTACTTAATCTCAATCTCAACCTAAACCTTGCCCTAAGAACACTTAAGATACGACTAGTTTCTCATTAGGTCAACCATCCATTGGGGTAGATTTTTCCTGATTCCCGGTTTTTGTATTCCATTCCGGGCTAATACTACTTCAGGCGCATTCCATGATTTATGATAGATCTTATCAATCCCTGAAAATCCTGAGCACCCTATCCCGGTCATCCCTCAAACCCCATAAATCCCGGTAATACCTTTTGGATAAATGCCGTCATCCTGGTTTTTATCCTGTCGCTAAAGTTCTGTTCGGAAAGCCGCGTCTCCAGCACTAATTTATCGTCCTTGGCTTCTTCGGGGGTGAGCACCAAAACCACCGGGAAAGCTTCGGCGGTCCGGACCCAGCCTTCTCCCGCTTTTTCGGCCTCCTCCAAAACCTGGGCGTACCCGTAGCGGCTATCCTTTTCTTCATCACTGCTGCCGCAGCAGGTGGCGAAGTGCATGGTTTTGGAGAGGCGCTTTCCCTTTTTGATCAGGCTGCGCATCGGCGCCAGGAGTAACCCGCCCCAGACGGGCCCGCAGATGATGATTTCGTCGTAGGGGCGCAAATCCTGTTCCGAAAGGTTGATCTTTAACGGAATCCGGAGCAGGGAAATCAGATAGACCAGGCCGATGGCGCTCACCCTGGGAACGATTTCCTTGAGATCGGCATCCAGAACCTCCGCCATTTTTCCGGCCAGGAATCGGTTGTTTCCGGTTTTGGAGAAACAGGTGACCAGGTACGTTTTCATTTCGAATTTATTTTATTACCAAAATATCACCTTATGGTTTTCGCTCTCAAAAGAGCCTGTAAAAAATCAACCAGGTCATGGTCGCGTTAAAGCCGATGTGCGCCACGATCGCTCCTAAAATAGAACTTGATTTTGATTTGCAAAAATTAAAAAGCAATCCGGTGAAGGTCATGAGCAATACCCAAATGGCAGCGGGGACGGGTAAAAAGCGCCAGCTGCCCTCCTGGAAAATGATCCCGAAGTGGGCCAAATGGGTTAAACCGAAGGCGGCGCTATCGAGGAGGGCCGCCTTCCGTTCTCCCAATGGGGTAAGCAGGCTGCCGTGCACTACGCCCCGGTACAGCAATTCCTCTCCGAAAGGGCTAAAGGTCATCCCGATCAGCAGGAATACGATAAAATAGATCCTTTTATCCGCGGCGGAAAGTGCTCCCAAATCGATCGGGTAGGAGGCGCCGATGTACCGGAACCAATTAGAAGTTTCGTTGCCGTAGAGGAATTGCCCGAGCCCGTAAACGAGCAGGCACGCCAAACTTCCCAAAAGCAGAGCATAAAGCATCCACCTATTTTGGCCCATTTTCCGCCACCCGATGAATCGCCGGCCTTCGCGGGACAGAAAAATTACCGGACTGAGGATCATCAGCACAAAAACCAGGGAGAGGTATTGATTATTTCCGGATTGAATGCCGTACAGCACGGCGATGAACCGGAGTAGTCCGAAGACCAAAATCAGGATCAAGCCAAAAGCGGCATTGAATTTTATAGTCTGACAACTCAGGATTTGTGAAAATATGACGCCGCTATTTTTTCGGCTGGCAAGGCGGAAAACGTAGGCATAGCCTAAGTTCTGTCGAGGCTTTCCAACGCAGCAAGGCGGAACTCCGAGGAGCGAAGCGACGATCAGCGAAGCTAAAAAGAGCAAGTCAGAATTCACAAATTTTGGGTTGTCAGACTATATTTTTTTCTTCCAGAAGGGTCTCAGCATGGATCAATTTACTTTTATCTCCCGCTCCAAACGCTCGTCTAATTCTTTTATCTGGCTAAAGATATACAACTGCGCATCCATCAGGGATTGCACCCGGTACAGCCACGTCAGGAGGATATTTTTTGTACCGCCGGTTTTCGCGCAGCTTTTCGTAATGGTAGGGCGCCATGCCCGTGGAGATATTATCGGGGATGGATTCAAAATGTTCCGTCAGGGTGGGTAGCATGATGTTGAAATAATATTGATCCATTTCGGTGTAGATCTCATCGTTATAATATTCATTGTCGTAGATCGTGGAGAGCAGCACTTTAACCCGGATGATGCATGAGTTTTTCGTAGGGAGCGGCGCAAAGGGTTGCCAGGC
>CAYWHT010000613.1:0-2971 GCA_964458135.1 uncultured Saprospiraceae bacterium
CCGCTGGGCAGCGCCCTGGCGCGGGGAGAGCTCGCCCTCTTGTTTTGGGGAGCCATGGAGGTTCCCGAGCTGAGCATCCTGGCGGCTACTTACGGTATCTTTATAATAAACCTATTTCCGGTAGCGTTATTGGGATTAGGAGTTTTGTTAAGAATAAACACTCTAAAATCAAGTACTTATGCGAGTAATGCTGATGCAAACCGGGGTGCTGATCGCCCTCATGAGCATTCTCACGGTTTCCAGTAACCCCATCCAAACCACTGCTCAGGATAACGGTGAGAGGACCGTTGCAAGCGAGGAAGAAGCCGGGCCCGTAAGTCGCTGTCAGATTCAGAACACGGCCTTCCAGGATGGCGAAACAATCGTGTATAAGTTGTATTACAACTGGAAATTCGTCTGGCTATCGGCCGGAGAGGTTACCTTCAAAGTGCGCGACCTGGGAAGTCAGTACCACCTGTCGGCCGACGGGAATACCTACAAGTCTTACGAATGGTTTTACAAAGTGCGCGACAAATACGATACCTACGTCGATAAAGAAACCCTGCTCCCCATCGTGTCCATCCGGGATATTCACGAAGGAAGCTACACCCTGTACGATAAAATCATCTTCGATAAGACCAATAACGTAGCCCGTTCGCTGCGGGGCCGCTCCCGCAAAGATGCCGAGTGGGAAGAATACGATGTAGAGAGCTGCATGCACGACATGCTCTCGATTGTTTACTTCTCCAGAAATTTGAATTTCGACAATATGGAAGTGGGCCGGGAAATCCCTATCAAAATCTTTATGGATGAGGAGACCTGGCCGTTAAAAGTCGTGTTCAAAGGCAAAGAGAGCGAAAAAAAAATTAAAGGCATGGGGAAATTTAATACCCTGCAATTCAGCCCGGAAGTAATTTCGGGTTACATCTTCGACGAAGGCGACGAAATGAACATATGGGTGTCGGATGATAAGAACCGCATCCCCTTGCAAATCGAAAGTCCCGTATCGGTAGGGTCCATCAAAGCCGTACTCAAGGAGTACAACGGATTGCGCTACGACCTGGCCGCCAAAATTGAGGAATAACACGCTCTCACAACTCCCTACTACATGCTGCGCAATACCTTATGGCTGCTATTGGTTCTGGGGGCCTTCGCCCTCGGCGTACTGCTGACCCGGCAGTTTTCCGACCCACTGATCGAACAAAAACAGGAAACCAGCGCCGATGTGCTGCTGGAGCGGGTGCGATCCGTGGCTAAGCTGGTCACCGTGGAAGGTTATTTCTCCGAAATTTACAACTACAAGGATTACTACAATTACGATATCAGCCTTTTACGCAAAAAGGCCCTGTTGCGCGTCAAAGCTAAAGTGTCGGTCGGTTACGATTTGAATCAGGTCCAATTTGAGACGCAGCCCGACGCCCGCGAACTATTTATTCGCAACCTTCCCGCCCCGACCATTATCGCCATCGAGCACGACATCGACTATTACGATATCGCCGAAGGGGCCTTTAACAGTTTTTCGGAAGAAGATTACAACCGCCTCAATCGCGACGCCAAAGATTACATTCGGGAAAAGGCCCGCGAGAGTATCCTGATGGAAGAAGCCAAAGCCCAGGGCGTTCAGCTTTTGGAGGTGATGCGCTACCTGGCCGAAGCTTCCGGATGGGAAGTCGTCATTGAGGGCCGGGCGCCCGAATTGAAAAATAAAGATAAAATGCCCGATCGTTAAACTTTATGGCTTCCCAGGGATCTTAATATTAGCTAACTTTGTTTGACAAGTGCAAATAAAGTATCTTTAAGGAAAATAAATCATTGATTATGAAAACCATACTGCTCTTTAACTTCTTTGGCCCGGAGATGTTGGTGGTGCTATTCGCGATTCTGCTGCTGTTCGGCGGTAAGAAAATACCAGAACTGATGAAGGGTATCGGGCGTGGCATCCGGGAGTTTAACTCCGCGCGTTCTACGCTGGAAAGCGAACTGAAAGAAGGCATGCAAGAGGCTGACCGGGCGGAAGAACAGAAGAAAAATCAAAAACAACAGCAAAGTCAGTCCTAGTTCCCGAAGCATTAATCGTGGCGCCATAAATACAAAAGCCAGTTGACGAGCCCGTCAACTGGCTTTTTGTCAGGATCCTTAGCATTTTCCGCCTAAGACCGGTTCCGGTCGGTTAGGTTTAGGAAGATGCCAATCTCCTTTGTTTTATCTTTTACGGAAGAACCCGCCCAGAAGTTTCATTCCCATGCCCGCAACTTCATCGACGATGCTGCCGTCGCCGTCCTGATCGATGAAGCGGGAGATCATGCCCATGGCCGTGTTATTGCCTTTTTGTTTTTGCTGGGAAAAGGCGCCGGTCAGCATGTCAAAGATACCCGAGGTATTCAGTCCCTGTTCGCGTTTGGTTTTGCCGAGTGCGCCCATGACCATTGGCGCCAACATGCTCATCAAACTACCCGTTTTGGAGCTTTCCAATCCACTCATCCGGCTGATCATATCCACCGCGTTGGATTGCTTGTCGCCCAACAAGTGGCTGAGAATCCCCGAGCCGTCGAGCGCCTTCTCACTATTGGGCGTTTTATTGCCGAGCAACATTTCCGAAACGTCATCCAGGATACTGCCGTCGTGATCGCGTTCCAATGCGTTGGCCAGGTTGTTGGCCCCCTCCTGGCTGGAAGCATTGCGGGCCAGGGCGCCGGTGAGCGTAGAGATGATGCCTTCGGCCGCTGCTTCGGTTTGCTCCTTGTCCGCACCGAGCTGACCGCTAAGTCTGTCCATCAGCTGATCGTTGGAGAGCTGATCCTCCAGGATGTCCATTAATGTGTTTGCCATTGGTTGTTTGTTTTATTTTATAGCGTGAAAGTATCGTCCGGCGCCGGAATGACTATCTTACAACTAAAATAGCCCCTGTTCATATAAGAGCTCGTTGGGAGGTCATTTGCAGGCCAAAGGGTAAACCCTGTAGAATTCGCAGAGCGACTATTCCACAGGGTAA
>CAYWHT010000614.1:0-2948 GCA_964458135.1 uncultured Saprospiraceae bacterium
GCCCTTCGCCAAAATACCCCTCCCAAAACATCAAAGAACTTATTACACAGTGTACGAAGACGGGTTTATTCGATGAATCGACTTTTCGGAGCGCATGCATTCTTAATACAGCACCCGCACCCAAACCGTATGTTCAATCGCCTTCAATTGCTTAATGACCTCATCATCGTACTCCTTGTCGATATCGATGATTACGTAGCCGATGTGCTCGTTGGTTTTGAGGTACTGGCCGAGGATATTGATATCGTGTTCGGCGAGGATGCGGTCGATCTGTGCGAGGATATTGGGTTTGTTAAGGTGAATATGCAGGAGGCGGTGCGCTTCTTTCACTGGTGCGAGCTGCACTTCGGGGAAGTTGACGCTGCCGTTGGTGCTGCCGGTGTTGATGTACTGTATGATTTTCTGCGGCACGAATTGCCCGATGTTCTCCTGGGCTTCGGCGGTGCTGCCGCCGATATGCGGGGTCAGGATGGTGTTGCGTGCGTTCATGAGGGGCGACTCGAAAGGCTCGTCGTTGCTCTTGGGCTCTTTCGGGTACACGTCGATGCCGGCGCCCTTGATCTTGCCGGAATCGATGGCGGCCCGCAGGGCTTCGATGTCGACCACTTTGCCGCGGGAGAGGTTCAGAAAGATGGCGCCGTCTTTCATGTTTTCGAATTCTTTGGCGCCAAAGATGCCCTCGTTGCTTTTGCGGCCGTCGACGTGCAGGGTGACGATGTCGGCCGTGGCGAGCAATTCTTCCAGGGAATTGCACTTGGTGGCGTTGCCGAGCGCCAGCTTGTCGACCAGGTCGTAGTAGTAAACGTCGAGACCGACCGCTTCGGCGAGTACCGAAAGCTGGGCGCCGATATTGCCGTAGCCGATGATGCCGAGTTTCTTGCCCCGTACTTCGTGGGCGCCGGAGGCCGACTTTTGCCACGTACCCTCGTGCATGGCGCGCGTCTTATCCGGCAGGTTGCGCACCAGCATGATGATTTCGGCAATGGCGAGCTCCACCACCGAGCGGGTATTGCTGTAGGGCGCGTTGAAAACCGCTACGCCGTGGCGGGTGCAGGCGTCGAGGTCGATTTGGTTGGTGCCGATGCAGAAGGCGCCGATGTTGATGAGGCGCTTGGCGCTGGCCACGACTTTTTCGGTGATCTGGGTCTTGGAGCGGATGCCCAGGATATTGACGTCCTTGATGCGTTCGCACAATTCGTCTTCGTAAAGGGCGGTGGTCAGGTATTCCACCTGGTAGCCCTCTCTTTCGAAAAGCTCCACCGCGCCGTGGTGCACGCCTTCGAGCAGTAAGACCTTGATGCGGTTCTTCGGATAGGAAAGTGCTCGTTCCATACGCAATTCGTAGAGGATATCGTCCATTGTGGGCGCAACGTGATCCGCTTCCGGGATGACTTTTTCCCGAGCCACGTTTTCGGTAAATAAGTAAAATTTCTGGGCATGTCCAGCTTTCCGGATTTCCAGGTCGTTATAGCCGTCGCCGATGACGTAGGTGTTGCCGTCGAGCCGCAGTTCTTCGATAATTTTCGGCTTGCCGCCATCGCGCGAAAGCGCACTTTTATCGTTGAACCCGGCCACGTAATTTTCTTCGTCGTAGACAAATTCATTGGCGAAGACATGGTCGGCCTTGAGGCCGTATTCCAGGACAACCGGTACGATAAAGTCCTTGAAACCATTGGAAACAACGTATACCGATTCCCGGTTGGCAGTAATAAAGGGTTGATTGCGGATAAAGGAATCCGAAATCTCTTTTTTCAGGCGATCGGCCAGTTCCAGGATATCGTTACGGTGAGCGCGCAGCAATTGCAAACGGCGGGTGAGCGATTCGCGAAACTCCAACTCACCGTCCATACTGCGGTTGGTGATGGCCTGAATCTCTTTTAAGACGTCTTCTTTGTTATCGGCTTGGGTTAATACAATGTCGCCAAGCACATCCAGTGCTTCCACCTTCGTAAAGGTGCTGTCGAAATCGATGATAAAGTTAGGTTTCTTCATAAGTTCCCGAAAGTATGAATGTTTTTGGAGAAAAACACGCGTTAAGTGTTAAACATACAATAAGTTTGGACTTACGGTTCAGAAAGATTTAAAGCGAAAAATTACTGCTCCCAGTCTGCAGTTTCTATCTTAACCATGGAATTGATTGTTAAACCAAATCACAATAAAAATGAAACGGATTCCCAACCTGCTAGCGATGACCCTGCTGCTGGCCGTCGTGGCCTGGGCGTGTAGTAATGTGAGCGTCGACGAATACCGCGAGCCCATCCAAAACCTGTCTTCCGAATACGACGAAACCGGAGAGGCGGTCATGGCCTTCAGTGACAGCCTGCGCCAAGGCCAGTTGGACCTGCAGGCCACGGTCAATGAAATGCAATTGACCACCGACCAAAAGCGGGCGCTGAGCGATGCGCAGAAGGAGCGCTACGACACCGTACGGCAAAAGATTACCGAAAAGATCGAAACCTATCGCGACCTGCAGCAGAACCTGCGCAGCTTTGTCGAAGAGTGGAACCAGCAAGGCAATACGCTTAACACCTTGAAATCGGGGCTGCAACAGGGAGATCTGCCCTCCGAAACCCCCGAACAAGTTGGGGAGCTGAAGCAAGTCGTATCCGAAGCCAAAACCAAACTCGACGATTGGAAGTCGACCTACGAATCCAATAAGCAATCCGTTAAGGAACTTAACGAGGAGGTCAAAACCATGATGTCGGACCTTACGAGCTAAACGTTAACCGATGGTCCTCCGAATTATAGTCTGCCAACCCAAAATTTGTGAATGCTGACCGGCTCTTTTTAGCTTCGCTGATCGTTGCTTCGCTCCTCGGAGTTCCGACTCGCTGCGTTAAAAAGCCTCGCCCCAGCTTCGGCAACGCCTACGTTTTTCGCCCCTGACCCTGCAGTCAGGATCCCGGACTTGCGAGCCGAAAAATAGCGGCGTTCCATTTTCACACCAC
>CAYWHT010000615.1:0-563 GCA_964458135.1 uncultured Saprospiraceae bacterium
AATCAAAAAATTGCTAATTTTCGACTCAAAGACCAAACCCGCAATGGGTTCATTGTATAGTCTGCCAAGTCAGGATTGGTGAAAATGGACGCCACTATTTTTTCGGCCCGCCAGTCCGGGATCCTGGCCGCAGTGTCAGGGGCGAAAACGTAGGCGTAGGGCGAGGCTTTTTATCGCAGCGAGACGGTCAAAGAGCAAGTCAGCATTCACAAATTTTGGGTTGGCAGACGATAAAATGCGAATCGCGAGTTGCAAAGCTCTCCATGCCCAATGCCGCACTATCCTTCCCGGTAAGGCGGAGCGGCGGCTCCGCCTTACAAATTATTTAACCTTCCCGTGACCTTATTCCCTTCTCTTTTCGTTAACCCTCTAAGCGTTAGTGCGTATATCTCCCAATAAACCGGAAGATGCAGTAACTCACCAAACCATTCGCTTATGAGCCAAGAAGCCTTTAATAAGATTTGGAAAATGCTCGGGCTGCGCTACAAGTCGCACCCCTGGCACGGCCTGGATATTGGAGAAGAAGCCCCCGATAGGGTCACTACCTTTATTGAAGTTATTCC
>CAYWHT010000615.1:573-2944 GCA_964458135.1 uncultured Saprospiraceae bacterium
ACGAAATTGACAAGGGCTCGGGCTATCTGAAAATCGACCGGCCCCAAAAGTTTTCCAACATTGTGCCCGCCCTTTACGGCTTTATCCCCCAGACTTACTGCAAGGATTCCGTTGCGGCCTATTGCATGGAAAAAACCGATCGTGACGACATCGTCGGGGATGATGATCCCCTAGATATCTGCGTGCTCACTGAGCGGGAGGTTACCCACGGCAACGTCGTCGTACCCGCCATTCCCATCGGCGGCCTGCGCATGATTGACGACGGGGAGGCCGATGACAAGATCATCGCCGTCATGCATAAAGACGAGGTCTACGGCAATTGGACCGATATCAGCGATCTGCCCGCGAACGTCGTCAATCGCCTGCGGCACTATTTTCTGACCTACAAACAACTCCCCGGCGAAGAGTCTACCTGCGAAATCACGCACGTCTACGGGCGGGAAGAGGCCCACGAAGTCATTCGCAAAAGCCGCCAGGATTATCAGGATACTTACGGCGATCTGGAGAGCACCCTCTCCCTGACGCTTTTCCAGGCTTTCAATCTGGGAGAACGCCAGCAAAACATCCTTAAGAATTTGTAAAGAATGCATTCATTTGACCGTTCGGGTTAACTTTGGGAAGCACCGAGCTGTTAGCGTACAGTTGTTGCACTAAAATTCTGAGTCTATTGCAATCACTGTATATCTTAATCGCTATAATCGTCGGCATTTTGCTTCCCGCCGGGCACGCGTACACTTTCCTGGTTCGGTATTTCTTGATGGCCATGCTCTTCATGGCTTTTCTCAATGTGCGGGTTCAGCGGGATTTGCTGCAAGGCACCCATTTTCGGGTACTCGGATTCAATCTGTTATTACCCTTGCTGTTTTTTGGGGCGGCGCTGCCCTTTGATCCCAATCTGGCTTTTGCGGCCTTCGCCATCGGCATCAGCCCGACCGCAGCCGGCGCCCCCGTCATTGCAGTGTTTTTGAAGAGTAAAGTGGAATACGTCACCGCCTCTGTTTTGCTGACCAGTCCGATCGTAGCGATCGCGCTTCCATTCATGCTGCCGGAAGTCATAAATTGGGGCTCCCGGCCAGCCTCGCTGATTGCCCAGCAGCAAATCAGCATCCTGGAAATATTGCTTCCGGTGATGACGCTGGTGTTTATTCCCTTGATCATCAGCCAGTTGGTGCGGCGGCTGCTTCCCAAAGTAGCCGGCTACCTTAAACGCTGGAGTGGATACACCTTTTACCTTTTTTTGATCAACGTGTACCTCGCCAGTGCGAAGGCTACCCACTTCATTCGGAACGAATCCGGCGCCTCCTGGCAACAATTACTGCTCATGGCGCTGATTATCGGCCTGATTTGCGTTGTCCAGTTCCAGCTGGGCGAACGGCTCAACAAAGGCAAGTGCCCCACTGCCAGCGGCCTGGCCCTGGGCCGGAAGAACACCATGTTCGGCCTGTGGGTCGCTCTGACTTACCTGACGCCGATAGCCGCACTGGGCCCTATCTTTTACATCGTCTTCCAAAATGCCTACAACTCGGTGCAAATGTTTAAAATCCGGCAGGGAAAATACAAGGGAGCGCTGCACTGCGCCTAAACCCTTAACCAAAAGTCAAACAAATCAGAGCCGCCCGGCGATAGATAATAAAAACCAAGTCGATGAACATTGCAATCCTCTCCGACATCCACGACAATATCTGGAAACTGCAGCAAGCCCTCGAATGGATGGAAACGCCCGGACAACAACCCGGCGCCATGCTCATTTGCGGCGACTTGTGCTCGCCCTTCGTGTTGGGCATGATTCAGTCGCGCTTTCCCAAGCCTATCCATCTCGTATTCGGCAATAACGACGGAGACACCTTCCGCACCACCAGCATCGCGGGCGAGCAGGTCGTCATCCACGGAGAGCTGGCCGAACTTAGCTACCACCAAGGGCAACTCCTTCCCGGATTGCACGAGGGCGCCAAATTGCGCATCGCCATCAACCACTTCCACGATATCGCCGGGGCGCTCATTCAATCCTCCCGCTATGACCTCGTCTGCTTCGGCCACAACCACAAACACCACATCACTTTCGTCGATCCGCAAAGCGGCCGGGAATCCAACACCCGCAAGGAAGGCTACGTACTCTCCATCAACCCCGGCGCGCTTATGGGCTTCGATCCCCTACCCCCGGAAGCCGGACAAAATCTGATCCCTTCCACCTTTGTGACCTTGGATTTGGATACGCTGGAGGGGCAGACGCAGGTGATGGAGTGAAGGAGAAAGAGATGCTCGTTGGGCGTTTACCCTGTGGCCTGCAAATGACCCTCTATGGAACCTCCCTTCACCTTTTTTTATTCAAGAGTTGCACCCCACTCTTGAATGTAGCGCTGCTAATGCTAGT
>CAYWHT010000616.1:0-2939 GCA_964458135.1 uncultured Saprospiraceae bacterium
AGTATAATCAAAAAAGTGCAATTTGTAGGCCAACTACTAAACCCGCAATGGGTTCGACCATTTATGGAAGCTCACTTCACCATTTTTCGCCCCATAGCGCTAATAGGAGGCTCAAAAATGGCTTCGTGAGCGCCCAAATCTGGTCATTTTCGGCATCAAAAGCAAACGTCAGAGCCCTACTTATTTTGGCGATGAGCAAGGCAGTTTATCGTCGAAAGAAGCCGCGAAAACGGTCAGGTACTTAGTGCCCGAGGCGCTAATGGGCAAAAAATCCAGCAAATTTTTTTATATTTTAGCGTTTGCTTTACCAATTCATTAATTTTTTGAATATATATCTCACTTCTTTCACATACACGGCGGTCCGGACAATTGTTTCGTTGCAAAACCATCAACGGGTAGCCGGAACGCGCATAAATCAAGTTCTTTTCAATCCTAACCAGATATTAATAACCGGCAACACCTATGCTAGAAAATTCTGCAGTAAGAGAAGCCATTAGCGAAAGAGATCAGATCCAGGTGGCGGGCATCACCCTGGACCGGGAAAGCATACTCAAGGATTTTGAAGTCTGCTGCATCAGCCGGGAAGCCAGCCTGCTTGCAAGGCGGGAAGTCCTGACCGGCAAGGCCAAATTCGGCATTACCGGCGACGGCAAGGAGGTGCCGCAAGTCGCCATGGCCAAAGTGTTTCAGAAAGGGGATTTTCGATCCGGATATTACCGGGACCAAACCCTGATTTTGGCCCTGGGCCTGGGCACCGTTGAAGATTTCTTCGCCCAACTTTACGCCGACGCCGCTAATGACCCTTTTTCTGGGGGGCGGCAAATGAACAGTCACTTCGCTACTCCCTTCATTGACGAGCAAGGCGACTGGACGGCGCATCGCAATGCCTATAATATTTCTTCCGATGTTTCCAGCACCGGCGGCCAGATGGCCCGCGCATTGGGACTGGCGTTTGCTTCCAACAAGTACCGGGAGAGCAAAGCTTTGGCCGACAGCACCTCCTTTTCGGATCGGGGCAACGAAGTATGCTTCTGTACGATCGGAGACGCCAGTACCTCCGAAGGCGTATTTTGGGAAACGGTCAATGCGGCCAGCGTCTTGCAGGCACCCCTCCACATCTCCGTATGGGATGACGGCTACGGCATTTCCGTGCCCATCGATTTCCAGACCGCAAAAGCTAGTATTTCCGAAGCGCTGAGCGGCCTGCAACAATCCGATGGCTCAAAAGGCCTCGACATTCAGCGCGTCAAGGCCTGGGATTACCTCGGCCTGATCGAGACTTACGCCAAAACGGTCAAGCAGACGCGGGAAGCACACGTGCCCTCTCTGATCCACGTTCAGGAAGTCACTCAGCCCCAGGGACACTCCACCTCCGGTTCCCACGAGCGCTATAAATCCAAGGAGCGCCTGCAGTGGGAAAACGATAACGACTGCATTGCCCGCTTTGAAAGCTGGATCATCGAAAACGGCCTGGCCACGGGCGAGGAAACCCAAAATATTCGCAAAGAAGCCAAGCAACACGTTAAAAAATCCAAAGACCGGGCCTGGAAAGCTTTTAATGCGCCTACCAAGGAACGGCTGCAACGCCTGCGGGAAATCTACGCGGAAATGGAAGAGGTAGAGGCCGTCCGGCAGAAGCATCAAGAGCTCCAGCAACTGATGAACCCCGTCATTGGGGAAGTCATGCAGAACGCCCGGCGCGCCTACTACGCAATGGTGCATCAAACCCACCCCGCCAAATCCAAACTCAAAGCCTGGATTGACGAAATCGCCGATCTGGCCGAGCAGCGCTATCACACGAACCTCTACAGTGACTCGAAATACAGCGCCCTAAAGGTGCCGGTCGTAGCCCCGGAATTTTCCGAAGGGGAAAGCGAGCAAAAAAACGGCTACGAAATCCTCAATGCCTTTTTTGACAAGGTATTGGAACGCGACGAACGCGTATTTGCTTTCGGAGAAGATGTCGGTCAGATCGGTGATGTCAACCAGGGCTTTGCCGGCATGCAGAAAAAGTACGGCCTGGAACGCGTCTTCGACACCGGCATCCGGGAATGGACCATCGTCGGCCAAGCCATCGGAATGGCTATGCGGGGCCTGCGCCCCATTGCCGAAATCCAATACCTGGATTACCTGATATTCGGCCTGGAACCGCTAACCGACGATCTGGCGACTCTGCGCTACCGCAGCAACGGCCAGCAGGCCGCACCCGCCATCATCCGCACCCGTGGCCACCGGCTGGAAGGCATCTGGCACGCGGGTTCTCCGCTGGGAATGATTCTCAATGCTTTAAGGGGCGTGTACGTGCTCGTACCCCGCAATATGACCCAGGCTGCCGGCTTTTACAACACCATGCTACAATCGGATGACCCCGCCCTGATCATCGAATGCCTAAACGGCTACCGGCTCAAAGAAAAATTGCCGGCCAACCTGGGAGAATATACCGTCCCGCTTGGCGTGCCCGAAATCCTGCGCGAGGGTAGCGACCTGACCATCGTAACCTATGGCTCCTGCGTGCGGGTAGCGCAAGCTGGCGCCCAGCTATTGGCCGAACAGGGCATTGAGGTGGAATTGATCGACCCGCAGTCTCTGCTGCCTTTCGATCTCGAACACCGCATTGTGGAGTCTCTGAAAAAAACCAACCGCGTACTATTCATGGACGAAGACGTGCCGGGCGGCGCCACCGCCTTCATGATGCGCGAGGTGCTGGAAGTGCAACAAGGCTATCGCTACCTCGACAGCGCCCCGGCCACCCTGACCGCCAAAGCCCATCGCCCGCCCTACGGCTCCGATGGAGACTATTTCACCAAGCCCAATGCGGAAAACGTATTCGAAACGGCCTTCCGCATGATTTACGAAGCGCAGCCTTATCGCTTTGCGGAGGGTATTTAACCCGGATGATGCATGAATTGATCTATTACGCGGCGCCATTCCTGGCCGTC
>CAYWHT010000617.1:0-2933 GCA_964458135.1 uncultured Saprospiraceae bacterium
AGGTCTTCTTCAAATATTACAGTAAAATCCACATCACTTTGCTCAGAAAAATTTCCATCAACAGCCGACCCGAAGAGGTACAGTTTTTCCACGTGATTTCTTTTACACAAATCAATGATCTCTTTTAAATTATTGCTAACTAACTTAGTCATATGACCTTGTTTTATACCAATATAGCCTTTTTACGGTACTACTACACTGTGTAATAAGTTCTTTGATGTTTTGGGATGGGTATTTTGGCGGTAGGCAAGGCGCGAAGAGGGAGCATAGCCGGAGCTACCTGACCGACCCGCCGTCGTGCAAGCACTATGGCGGGCGGGGAGAGCTGGCGCGGCCTTTCGCCAAAATACACGGCCAAAGTGTAAAGTTACTTATTGCACAGTGTACTACACAGGGCTTGGGCTGCGCCGGGCAATTTATTTATATTCCCGGCGCAGCTCTTACTTCAAGAACGCTGCTTTTAAACAAACAAAAACCACCAAGCATGACCTTCTCGCAAGAAGCCTGGAATAACATCCAATCCCTTTATGACCGGATTATCGCCCTACCCTTCAATCAGGAATTAATGCAGGGCGTCCTCGATCCCGAAAAATTTAAATTCTACGTCAATCAGGATTCCCTCTACCTCAAGGATTTCGGTCGGTCGCTGGCCATTCTCGGGGGGCGTTCCCTCGAAAACCAACACCTCCAGGATCTAACGAAATTCGCCCAGGAGACGATAACCGTAGAAGGGCTCCTACACCGTCACTATTTCGAAAAGTTCGGCGTGCAGTTTGATGGGCGTAAATCGCCCGCCTGCTTTAGCTATACCCACTTCTTGCTCTCTACAACTATGCTGGGCACCGAAGAAGAGGCGATGGCTGCCGTACTCCCTTGCTTCTGGATTTACTACGAAGTCGGCCACCACATCCATCAAAATGCCGCGCCCGACAACCCCTACCAAGAATGGATCGACACCTACGCCGGAGAAGAATACGCCCAGTCGGTCAAGCGGGCCATCGCCATCATGGATGAAATGGCGCAGGGGGTTTCCCCGAAAATCAAGACCCGGATGTTGGAGCAGTTTGAAGTGTCAACACGCTTGGAGCACTGGTTTTGGGATAGTGCTTATGAGTTGGAATGGTGGCGGTAGCGCGGAGCTTCGCTTTTTAAAGTATTTACCTCCTAATATACCAACCCGCAATCAAAGCACTTAACCCACACAAAAAAGCGCCGATCCATACGATCCGGTTAAAGGTGTAGACGAAGGATTTTTTGATGGCCCGTTCCACCTGGGGGCGTTCTTCCGGGGGCGTAGATGCTGGGGGTTCGGCTTTGGCGAAGTTGGCGGCTTCCTGGCTCAGCGATTGTTCCACCTTTTCGGAAAGGCCGAGGCGTTGGGTTTCGGCCAGCAGTTCGTTGCGGAACCCCACCAGGGCGATGGCGCCGAGGATGGCGATGGCGAAGACGCTGGCGGTGCGGGAAATGGCGTTGTTAACGCCCGAGGCGGCGCCGTAGCTATTTTCGGGTACGCAACCCATCACGGTGGAGGTGAGCGGCGCAACGGTGATGCCCATCCCCGTGCCGATGACCACCAGGGCGGGAAAGAAGGTGTGCCAGTAGTCGGAAAAGCCGTCCGTTAGGCCGGGAAGGCTGAAGAGAAAGCAACCGATACCGGTAATGAGGGGTCCCGCAATCAATAGGGGTCTCGAGCCTAAGCGATCGACCAATCCGCCCATGACGCGCGAAAGACCCGATATCAGTAGCGCAAAGGGCAGCATTGCCAGGCCGGTCACCTGCTCGCTGTAGCCTTGCACCTGGATGAGGTTGAGGGGAAGAAAAAACAGCAGCCCGCCGAAAGAGAAATAAACGAGCAAGGTCAGCACGTTGGCCGCATTAAAAGTGCGAAAACGAAATAACCGGGGCGGCATCATCGGGAAGGAAATGCGCCGCTCCCACCAGATAAATAAAAACAAAGCCGCGGCGCCGCCGATCAACCCCAGTTGGATAGTGGGATGCGACCACCCCCAATCGGGCGCCTGGATGAACCCGTACGACAGTCCGCCGAGGCCAAAGGTGGCCAGTATCGCTCCACCCCAGTCGAGTCGGCCGGCACCCGGATCGCGGGTCTCGGGCACGCTCCGCAAAAAGTAAACCGACACCAGTGCTATCGGCAGGTTGATAAAGAAAATCATTCGCCACAATCCGGCCCCCGCCAGCCAACCGCCCAGAACGGGGCCGATTACCGTGGTCAGAGCGCTGAAGGTCGCCCAGGTGCCGATGGCCTTTCCCCGCTTACCGGCGGGAAACAGGGCGGAAATGATGGAAAGGCTGCCCGGCACCATCAACGCACCCCCCATTCCCTGCACCGCCCGCGCCAGAATGAGCATGAGCGGCGATTGGGCCAGTCCGCAAATCATGGAAGCTACCGTAAACAGGCCGATGCCCAAAATAAAAATGCGGCGACGCCCGTACAGATCCCCCAAAGAGCCCCCCACCAATAGCAAGGCAGACAGGAAAAGCGCGTAAATATTGATAACCCACAGCAACTGGGCGCCCGTCATATTCAACCCCCGCTGCAGGGCGGGCAAGGCGACATTGAGGGCGGAACCGTCGATAAAAGCCATACTGGAAGCCATAATCGTAGCCAAGAGGACGGATTTTTCCTGGGCGGGGGTGATGCTTTCGGAGGTGACCATTAGGGAAGATTTGTGTGACGATTGAAGTACATTGTCGAAGTAGAAAGCAGGCAACCCCTTGAAAAGCTACCAGAATCCACCCATTCAAATATTGTACAAAGGAATTTGTCTTAACTTTCGATAAGTTACTATTAAGAAACACCAAACTGTAAATCCCGCGCCATGAAACGTTTATTTTTTTATTGTTTGTTCGCTTTAGCGCTCCTAGTACACTGTGTAATAAGTTCTTTGATGTTTTGGGAGGGGTATTTTGGC
>CAYWHT010000618.1:0-2932 GCA_964458135.1 uncultured Saprospiraceae bacterium
TTAGCGATCCATTTTTAAAAATGGAATCCCCTTCCGGACGGATACGCCTAGAAAAGTGAATAGCGAATAGGCTCAAATCGAATTGGAAGACTATTCACTATGCACTATTCACTGCTTAACCAACAACTTCGCATAAACCCGATTCCCCTGCTCCATCCTCACCAAATACGTTCCACGCGGCAAGGTCGATACATTGATTTCCCTACGCGGATTTCTTACGATGTACCAGCACCATTTAGAAGGCTTGGAAAAGGAGTGGTCGAATTGGAGCTCGAAAACCGAAAAAGAATATACCAACCTGACGCCCGGTGACTATACTTTTCATTTGAGGGCAAAAAAAGGCCGGCAGCCCGGCGTTCTCCCAAACCCAAATCGACTTTCAAATAGCGCCTCTCTGGTACGCCAATACGGTAGCCTACTTCATCTACGCCCTGATCGCTCCCCTCATGAATATCTCCGTACACGGCGTCGAGATTAGCCGCTACCGGCTGCGAAAAAAATTACACTTGGATAGTAAAGAGAATTTGACGGAGTTTTTGATGAATGTATAGAAGCCATCAAAAACATTTTCGAAATGGTTGCTACTCACTAACTACTACCATTCCTACTTATAGCTGTTCTAAATTCCTGGCTAATGACAAATATCATTTTGCAATCGGGGGGAATGATACGACCTTTTTTAAAGAAAATACTAAATTTGACCTACAAAATAGATCAAAACGGTAAACCATGAAAAAATTAGGCTTGCTCCGCATGATAAGTGGTGCGACGCTATTTGTACTGCTTTTGTTTTTTGCCATTCAAAGTTGCCAAAACGCACCGGAAAAGTCGGCCGGAGAATTAGGTAGGGAGTTATACGTGGCGCACTGCATCCATTGTCACGGCGAATACGGGGAAGGAAACGGCGGAATGGCGGAATTACTTAAAATACCACCACCGGATCTCTCCAAAATCGCCATCCGCAACGATGGGGAGTTTCCCGTTGAAGAGGTAACGAGAAAAATCGACGGCAGGGACACCCTTGCCGGTCACAATGCTCCCATGCCCGTCTACTGGGAAACTCTCAAAAATGCCGAAAATCTGGATTCTAAAAAAGAGGTGAAAAAAGCGATTGACCACATTGTCGTCTATCTGGAACAGATACAGGATCAACCGGGCGGGTAAAGAAAATGCTGGGGCGCCCGTCCTCGTTTCCCGGCCGGATAAAAACGGTGCTGATCGAATGGTGACCCGGGCGGAAAATAAGTGATTGATAGTCAACACTCTGCACCTTTCTTATGAATGGCTGTGGGTGAAAGCCCGGCGATTTAACATTGGGTTTTGGCCAAGCTACCATCGAACGCTAGCTAAACTTTAAGGCTACTTTTGCTACGTAGGCCTTATGGCTTGTCGGGATTTTGCTTTTGAGGCAGACGCCGCCAAATTTTGTGCTGAACAAGGCTCTATTCAAGAGTAGCCCAAAGGATAATTTTGAGATGGCTTCTAGTACACTACCTTTCCCAGGCTGGTAATCACCCCGGCCAGGCGTACAGCATCCCAGATGCGCTCTTCATTGGCGCCCAGCTTGAGCAAAGAAGTTTCGTGGGCGCCGACGCACATCTCACAGCCGTTGACGGCGCTAACCGCCAAGCTCATCAATTCGAAGAATTCTTTCCCACTGATGGGCTTCGCCATGATATTCATCTTAATACGCATGGGCAACTCACCGTACTTATCCTTATTGATGAAGTGGCGAAAACGATAGGTGATGTTATTGCTGGCCAGCAAAGCCGCGCAGGCCACCGTCTCGGCAATTACTTCGTTGCTGGCTTCGTGCTTTTGCGCCAGTTTGGTAAAAGCTTTTTTGAGTGCTTCGTTTTTGTCGTTGACCGCCACGGCAAGAGCAAGTAATGCAGTTTCTTTTTCACTTAGGTGATCAGAGGCCAATACGTTTTTCAGGTTAACCTTTAGGTCTTTGAGGAAACGAGATTCGCCTTGTTCCAGAGCCTGCAGACTGATATTTTTAAAATTTTCCGTCTCAATACCCAACTGCCCCAGTAACTCTTCAACCTGGTTAGTATCGTTTACACCAAACATAGTTTTAAATTTTGATAGATTTACTAAATCGACGTGGGCCGAATAGCTTCAAACTACCCGGCCCACAAAATCCGAAAAGGAAATAAAATTATCCGGCCTGCAATACCTCCTCGCCTTTCTCCCAGTTACAAGGACAAAGCTCATCGGTCTGCAGTGCGTCCAGTACGCGCACCACTTCTTTGACATTGCGGCCTACGTTTAGATCGTAAACGCTAACCCAGCGGATGATACCCTGAGGATCGATGATGAAAGTGGCGCGGTAGGCTACCTTCTCATTAGCTTCTAGAATACCTAGTTCTTCGGCCAGCGACTTGGAAGTGTCGGCCAACATGGGAAACTTCAGATCCTTCAGATCTTCGTGATTCTTACGCCAGGCAAGGTGTACAAACTCGGAATCCGTAGAAGCGCCAACCAGGCGAGCGTCACGGTCACGAAATTCCTCGAAATTCCGGTTGAATTCGGCAATTTCGGTAGGGCATACAAAAGTGAAATCTTTAGGCCACCAAAACATGACGGTCCACATGTCGTCATCATTCCGAAGCATTTCGGAATTGATCTTCATAAATTCCTTTCCCTTTTCGAGAGACACTACTGCTTCCTTTTCAAATTCCGGAAACGCCTGTCCAACGGTTATTAGTCTTGAAGTCATTTGTCGAGTGTTTGTGTTATTTTGATGCGGCAAAACTAGAGGACCTTCCAACCCCAAACAAATAGAGGGTCCTTACCGGCGGATAGGAAAAAATGATAAACATTTTGTGTTTCCTATTTTGGTGCATCCACAGAATAAACTATCCTGAAAAGTTGGATGGTCCGTCAAAACATTCCCCTCCTCCCCCACCTTTTGACAGTATTATGA
>CAYWHT010000619.1:0-2931 GCA_964458135.1 uncultured Saprospiraceae bacterium
TGGCGCATGGCCACCACCGGATCGAGGCGGGAAGCCTGCATGGCGGGAATGAGACCGGCCAGGAGCCCTACCGCTATGGAGATCCCGATACCCAGTAAGATGTTGTTGAAGGAGAGGAAGAGTTGGAAATCGATGGCGCCGGACAGGAAGGTGACGATGAGGTACACTAGCAACAGGCCCACCAGGCCGCCGAACACACAGAGGATAATGGCTTCGATGAGGAATTCGAGGAGAATGATGTAGCGCTTGGCGCCCAGCGCTTTTTTGACGCCGATGATATTGGTTCTTTCTTTTACGGAGACGAACATGATATTGGCCACGCTGAAGATGCCCACGAAGATGGCGAAGATCCCGATAGAGGCGCCCACCATATTGAGCACCCCGAAAAAGTTATTGAGCAGGTTGGAGAGCACGGAAAGCTCGTTGAGGGCGAAGTTAGCTTCCTCTTTGGGGCGGAGCTTTCGGTGGGCGCGCAGTACGCCCGTCAGTTCGTCTTTGAGTTCGCGGGTGGGAACGCCCTGGGCGGCTTTGACGTTAACCATGGAATTGCCAAAGGGGTGATCAGCTTTGAGGTTGGCGATTTTGCGGGCCAGCTCAAAAGAAAGGATCATGCCGTCGTCGAAGTTCATGACGTTAACCAGGCTTTCCCCGGTTTTCTCCAATACGCCGATAACCTCTAGTTTCCGGCCACTTACTTTTATTGATTTGCCGAGGGGATCCAAAGGGCCAAACAGCTCATCGGCCACGTTGTACCCCAGGATTACTTTATTGGCGCCGAAGTGGTATTCGGCGGGAGAAAAATAACGACCCCGCAGATATTGGAGATTGAACATTTCGCCGAATTCGTAGGTCACCCCGACAAAAAAGGTGCCATCAACGCTGTTAGAGCGGTATTTAGCGATTCGGTCGCCGATGCCGACGTGGTAGCTTACCGTTCCGGCCGTATTGACCCGGTCTTGAATGGCTTCAAAATCCCCGTAATTGATATTCGGGCGGCGCATGATCTTGTAATAATTGCTGCCGGGATCTTCTCCCCAGGAAAATTTGGATACGTACACTACGTCGTCGCCCAACTTTTCGATGCTGCTGCGTACATTATTCTCGAGGGAATCTACTGCCGAGAGGACTCCGATAATGCAAAAAATACCGATGGAAATGCCCAGCAGGGAGAGAAAGCTGCGTAGTTTATTGCCGCGCAGCTGCTGTAGCGCCTGGGAAATGCTTTCGGAGATGATTTTGAGAATCGTATTCATAATCGGCAGCGAATCTTTTTTGGGTGCTCAACAAGGTTAAAACCGTCGGGGGGTTCTAGCTGTTTAATTGAATTGTTAAAATTACGTTTAAAAGTAACAAGCCAAAGGCGTTTGCCCCAAAGGATTCGATCAAGGTGGTTTTTTCATCTGCCAACCGCCAGGAATCTTGTACAGTTGGTCTTGTTATAGTCTGCCCACCCAAAATTTGTGAATCCTGACTTGGCAGACTATAGAATTTATATCTTTGCAAAAAATTTTTGAAAATCACGGATATGAGAACCAAACTCTCTCAGTTTTCCTTTGATTTGCCCAAGAAGCTAATCGCCCAATATCCCGCTGAAAAGCGCGATGAATCCCGCCTAATGGTAGTTCACCGGGACAGTGGCAAGATCGAACATAAGATCTTCCGCGATGTGATGAATTATTTTGACGAAGGAGATGTCATGGTGTTCAACAACACCAAAGTATTTCCGGCCCGTTTGTACGGCCGCAAGGAAAAAACCGGCGCCAATATCGAGGTCTTTCTGTTGCGCGAGTTGAATAATGAAGCCCGCCTCTGGGACGTCCTGGTGGATCCGGCCCGCAAGATCCGCGTTGGCAACAAGCTGTATTTCAGCGATGATAACGACCACGACATTCTAGTCGCCGAAGTGGTGGACAATACGACCTCCCGGGGACGAACGATCCGCTTTCTCTACGACGGTTCGGATGAAGAGTTTCAAAAGGAGCTCAACTACCTGGGCAACACCCCGCTTCCCAAGTACATCTCGCGCCCGGCCGAAGAATTGGACCGGGAGCGGTACCAGACGATCTTCGCCAAGGAGGTGGGGGCGGTAGCTGCGCCCACGGCGGGGCTGCATTTCAGCCGTGAGCTAATGAAGCGATTGGAAATCAAAGGCGTCGAATTTGCCGAGCTAACCCTGCACGTTGGCCTGGGCACCTTTCGCAACATCGATGTGGAAGACCTTTCCAAGCATAAGATGGATGCCGAATATTTTCGGATTCCCTGGCAAGCCGTTGACCGGGTCAACGCCGCCAAGGAAAACCGCAACAAGATTTGCGCCGTGGGCACCACTTCCATGCGCGCCATCGAATCGGCCGTTTCGGCCAGTGGTTATTTGAAGGGCGCCGAGGGTTGGACCAATAAATTCATCTATCCGCCCTACGAGTTCAGTATCGCCAACGCCATGATCACCAACTTCCACTTACCCAAATCCAGCTTGCTGATCATGATCAGCGCCTTCGGCGGGTACGACTTGATCATGGAGGCCTATCACGAGGCCATTAAGGAAGAATACCGCTTTTTCAGTTACGGTGACGCCATGCTGATCACCTGATTTTTCACGAATAACCGGGATCCGGCACAATAAAAGCAAGAGAGCGTATCTTTATAAGGCATGAAGGTGCGCTTTTTTGCTTGGCGCAAGCCTGACGCTAATCTTTACCCCATGAATCCTTACCGACTTCGCCGCGTACTGTTCGTACTTTCCCTGGCAATGGCGCCGCTGTTGCTTCCGGGCCGTAGCCTGGATTTACGCACCATCACCATTGGCTTCTACTCCGAAGAGTTAACGGTGGCTTACCCGCTGGAATTACGGCGGTCGCCCCGGATAGGGAGGGTGGAGGAAGTGGCTTTGGTCCACTTCTATCAACAGCTCCGAACCATGCAGTACCAGCC
>CAYWHT010000620.1:0-2930 GCA_964458135.1 uncultured Saprospiraceae bacterium
GAAATGTTGGTAAATTGGGAAGAATCCCGGGAGATGTGAACCCCCCGGATCGTGCTTTCCAATTTGGCGAGATACTCTTCTTCGATGGCGCGTTCCTCTTTGCCGTTGAGGCCGAATTTATCGGCGGGGAGTTCCTGCAGTTGCCGGAATTGATTGAAATATTCGAGGGCGCGCTCGTGTTGCCCGAGTTTGTAATGTACTTCCCCGATTTGGTAATACAGAGCGCGCGAAAACATGGAATCGAGCTCCAGCGTCTTCTCGTAGTGGTGCAGGGCCTTCTCGTATTGGTTTAAAAGGGTGTAGCAGGCGCCGATACCGCGGTGGGCCGGCGAGAGGTTGGACTGTACGCGGATGGCTTTTTCAAACGCGCGGATGGCTTTTTTGTAGTCGCGTTCCAACAGGGCTTTTTCTCCGCTGCGGTACCATTTGCTGGCCTCCGGCTCCGGCCTGACCGTGCCGCGCTGGGCATGGGCCGAAGGCGCCAACGACCACCCAATAAGGGCCAAAAGAATAGGTAAAAATCTTTTCATGATGCCCGGATTTCGATTTTGGTTCAAATAATTTTGAGGTAGCGAGGGGGTAGCCATGAACAATACGAATCGCGAGTTGAAATGTGGCTATCGTTCCATCCTGTTTTTCCTACGAAGTTTTCAGTTGATCCACGGATCAGCAAGCTCCAAATCGGGTCCGCTTGGCTCGGGCAGCCTTCTTGCCTTCAACAAAGACGCCCGTGCCAGGCGGTGGAACATCCTGCTCTTCCTCTTAACTCCGGGCTGTCGTCCAGGACTAACCATCTATCGCTCCTCCGGAGCTCCTCCCACTAGCACAAGCCGTCAATCTCTAAGCTGTGATGTCCATTTAATTCGCGATTCGCATTAACCCGGATGATGCATGAATTAATCTACTGCGAAGCCCCCATGCATAATCCGGGTTAAGAACTTGTTTGTATAAAACTATGATTTTTAGGGTAAAAAGGCTATGGGAAAAATTAAATTTTAAATGAATTTAATCCTTTCCCAAAAAAAAGGGAATCCATAATTTGACCAATGCCCGGAGCTCCCACTTCAATCCCCCACCATTCTGAACGACCGCTCATCAATCGCCCGCATCGTCGCCAGGATGCCGTCCAGATGATCACACTCGTGCTGGAGAAGTTCCGAAAGATCGTCTTCGAGATTCCAGACTTGTTCCCGCCAGTGCGCATCCCGGAAACGCAAGCGGATGCGCCGGTGACGGCGTACCCGCACCAATAATCCCGGAAAACTCATGCAATCGTCCCAGAGCTCCATCATTTCCGCGCTGGGCTTCAGAAGTTCGGGGTTAAATAAGGGGATGGGGCGGTCGATATTCAGGACGACCAACCGCTTCATCAGGCCGATTTGCGGGGCGGCGATCGCTCGTCCCGCCCCGTAGCGCGCCCTGAACTGCCGCACCAGGTCCGCCATGACCGCTACCTCGGGCATTAGCCCGGGAGCTTCTTCCGGCTTTACCGGTGCGCAAGTTTCGTATAAACGAGGATCACCGAGGCGTAGAATCTTTTCGAGTTGCATGGGTTTGGTTGAAGGATTACTGCTACTGGTTGAAAAATTTTCCGGTGGTTGGAAACATGTCGCTGTTTTGCGCCATAACCATCACTGCAAAACACCTTAAACATGAAGATCTGGAAAATCACCGGAAAAATAATCATTTGGGGGTTGGTCCTCACCCTGGCGGCCTGTCAGGAAGAAGAAAATGGTGACGAGCCGCTACCCGAAGTGAATATTGAAAACATCAGCCATGGCGAGCTCATCCCCAATCAATACATCGTCGAGCTAGAGCCCGACGAAGATACCGAACAAGAGCTGGCGCAAGCTACCTCCGCCAACGCCCGCAAGGCCATTATGGAGCGCCGCGCCAACCGCCTTATCAATCGCCTGGGGGCCCGCCGGACGGAAATTCTGGGTACTTACAGCGGGAATATGCGGGGCTTTATCGCTCGTATGACGCAGGCGGAACTCGAATCTCTGCGCCAGGATCCTGCGGTTAAGCGTATTATCCCGGATCGACTGTTCCGGCTCGCTTTTTTTGATCTGCGGGATCGGTCCACAACCCAACAGATCGTACCCTGGGGCATCGAACGCGTCGGCGGCGCCGGTGACGGTAGTGGCCGAACGGCCTGGATCATAGATACGGGAATCGATTTGGATCATCCCGATCTAAATGTGGATGAAAACCGCAGCCGTTCCTTTCTTTCGGGCATTGGTCTTAGCGATTCTCCCAATGATTTTAACGGACACGGCACCCACGTCGCTGGAACCGTCGCCGCTAAAGATAACGAGCTGGGAGTAATCGGCGTCGCGGCCGACGCTAACGTGGTCGCAGTACGGGTACTCAACCGCTTCGGCGCCGGTAGCTGGTCCAATATCATCGAAGGCATGGATTACGTGGCTCAGGCCGGTGCGCCGGGCGATGTTTGCAACATGAGCCTAGGCGGCGGCAGCGACGAACTCATCGACGACGCCCTGCGGCAGGCCGCGGAAAGCGGCGTCATCTTTTGCGTAGCTGCGGGCAACGAAAGCCAGAATGTCGATAACGTTTCGCCCGCCCGGGTCGATGCGCCCAACGTGTACACCATCTCGGCCATGGATGACGAGGATCGCTTCGCTGCCTTCTCCAATTTCGGAGCAGGCATCGACTACTGCGCTCCCGGGGTGGAAATTGCCGCTACCTGGTCGAATGGCCTCTACCGCGTGATCAGCGGCACCTCGATGGCCGCCCCCCACGTCGCCGGGCTATTGCTGCTCCATCCGGAAATCGCCACCGATGGGTTCGTCCAGGATGATCCTGATAACGATCCCGACCCGATCGCTTTCCAAGCTCCATAAGGCGGTATTCAACTGCTGGGCAGTTGCCGCCCTCCCGGATATCTTCCAGGCCCGCATTTTATGCGG
>CAYWHT010000621.1:0-2926 GCA_964458135.1 uncultured Saprospiraceae bacterium
AGGCGGAAAAAGAGCAAGTCAGAATTCACAAATTTTGGGTTGTCAGACTATAGTTCCTAGCCTTCAACGAATCCAAAGCAAATAGGCCGCCGCGTAGGGCAATAAAAAAATAAATGCATCAAAGCGATCCAGCAGCCCGCCGTGGCCCGGGAGCAGGGCGCCGGAATCTTTGACCTGCATGCTGCGTTTGAGCATGGACTCCACCAGATCCCCGATGGAGCCGAAGACGATGACGATGGCGGCCAGGGCCATCCAGTTCCTGAATTGCAATTCCCGGAATAATAGGCTCAAAATAGCGCCCAGCAACAGGGTGACCAAAGCGGCCCCCATGGTGCCCTCCCAGGTTTTCTTGGGCGAAATACGCGGAAAGAGCGGGGTGCGGCCCAAGCGCGAGCCGATGATGTAGGCGGCCGTATCCATCGTCCAGGTCATGAGCAGCAGACCCATGACGGTGTCGGCGTAAAAGTATTCGTCTTCCGTGTCAAAGGCGATGAAGTCCAGAAGGGAGAAGGGAACGCTGATGTAAATGACGCCCAGCATCAGGTAGGCGATATTGGTGAAAGGGTGCGGCGCTTCCGAGTACAATTCGTAGATGAAGGATAAAAAAATCAGCGGAAAGAAAAGCAGGGCGAAAAGCGCCACAAATACCTCCTGGTTTTGAATGAGCTGCAGTTGCACCACGGAAGTGATGAGAAAAGGCGTTAGGCCCAGCCCGATGCCGAGTAGCCGGCGCACCTTGTCGCGCCGGCTGTTGCGGGCCAGCACCATGCCGTAGAATTCCCACAGGCAAAGGGCGTTGATGAGCGCGAATAACAAAACAAAGGAGTACCGGCCACCGTAAAGGCCACCCAGCATCACGATAACGAAAAAAACAGCGGTGGAAACGCGGGTTATCAATCCTTTCTTTTTGTCGTTCATGCCAAACAATCTCTAATCCGCCTGCGCCTTATGCCTTTCGCAAAGGTAGTAGCCCAAGGCGATCAGGATGACCGAGGAAAAAAGAGCGGCCCCCCAGGGCGCGGGCATCTGTTCGAGTTGCTCGCCCTCCAGTTGTCCGAGCTGACCCCTGGTGGCGTACTGGGCGATGATCTGCGAGCCGTTAAAGAAAAAATGGGCAATCACCGGAATCCAGAGGTTGCGCGTCCAGTAAAACAAATAACCCAGCGCGGCGCCGAGCACCAGGCGCGGAATAAAGCCTTCGAATTGCAAATGTATGGCGCTAAAAATAATTGCCGTAATCCAGATGGCGGGAATGGCGTTGCCCATAGCCCGCCGCAATTGCTGCTGTACGATACCCCGGAAGACGAGCTCCTCCCCGATGCCGGGCAGCACGGCGACGATCAGGAGGTTGAAGGCCAGCTCCCAGGGGCTCTCCATCGTCAGCAAGCCCTGCAACATGCCCTCGGCCGAGCTCTCCATGCGCTGCGCCCACTCGGGAATGGGAATCTGCTGGTTGAGCCAGTAGGTAAACTGCGCCAGGGGAAAAGCCGCCAGGATGAACAGGATGCTAACCCCAACGGTTGCCAACCAGGGCCGGCGATCAAGGCGCAACTCCCGGAACCAGCGCCGGCGGTAAACAAACCAGGCCACCGCCAGCGCCGGCACGCTAAACGTCAATAAATGATTAATGAAATTGGCCAGGCGAATAAAATTACGCGTAGCAAGCGGCGCCGAAGCATCCAGAGAATCCATGAGCGCCCTCAAATCCGTGCCCTGGGCGCTGCTCAGCCCAATGACTAATCCACTTCCCAGGAGGGAGCCAAACAAGATGCTAATCAAAAGCAGGAGTAAGACTACAGCAGGAGGAGGTGCGGATGGTCCGGCGCCGGGCGGCTTTCCCGGCTGGGGATCCAAAATTTCCATGCAGGCATTTTTTGTAAATTTAGCGCAAAATTTGAATTATCCATGACCCGACTCAGCGTCAACGTCAATAAAGTCGCACTCATTCGCAATTCAAGAGGAGAAAATTTCCCCGACCTGGTCCAGGTCGCCAAAGATTGTGAATCCTTCGGCGGCCAGGGCATCACCGTGCACCCCCGCCCCGACGAACGCCATATCCGCTACGCCGACATCCCGCAACTCAAAAATATCGTCACCACCGAACTCAATATCGAAGGCAATCCCACCGAACGCTTCATGGAACTGGTGCTCCAAAATCGTCCCCACCAATGCACCCTCGTACCCGACGACCCGAAGGTGCTGACTTCCAGCGAAGGCTGGGATACCGTGCAACACCGGGCTTTCCTGCGCGACATCACCCGCCGCCTGCAAGACGCCGGCATCCGGGTCTCCGTCTTCGTCGATCCGGACCCCCGCATGATCGAAGGCGCCAAAGCCGTAGGCGCCGAACGGGTGGAACTCTACACCGGCTGCTACGCCAAGCAGTTTCCAGAAGACCCCGCGCGCGCCGTGGCGCCCCACACCCGCTGCGCCGAAATGGCCCGCGAGCTGGAAATCGGCCTGAACGCCGGCCACGACCTCAACCTGCACAACCTAAAGTATTACCGGGAAAACGTGCCCGAACTGCTGGAAGTCTCGATCGGCCACGCCCTGGTGGTGGATGCCCTATACTATGGCTTGCGGAATACAATACAGATGTATCTGCGGCAACTGTAAGGGGGGACTCCCCCCCCCCGTCCTGACCATTTCGTCAAACACAATTTTCACATAACTTGTATTTTTTATACATATATCGCTTTTTTTCAAGCAAATAACCTCCGCTTTATCGCTTACCGAAACAAAGCCTTAACGTAATTTTTAAAAAATTGTTAAGGAATTTTGTGGGTAAAAAGATTTGGTCATTTATATTAGCGAGCGAAAAAATGAATAGTGCATATCTAGACCTCCTTGCGCAATAAAGAATCGATTAGTACGGGAAGCGATCAAATTTCAAACTTAATACCTCTAAAGCAGCGAAAGAAAACAC
>CAYWHT010000622.1:0-2925 GCA_964458135.1 uncultured Saprospiraceae bacterium
CCCCTCCCAAAACATCAAAGAACTTATTACACAGTGTACTAGCCATCCTTTCGCGGCATAAAAATAAAATTCGCCCCCAACTCACTCAGCACAAATAAGCATAAATGCTCTTGCGGGTCCTTATACACTTCCCGGAAGCTATCCACCTTTTCCGGCTGAATGATCTGTTTGGTCGTCATCTCCTCCAAGGTGGTGGCGTTGACCGACCAGCGCAATTTGCCCTTAGCCTCCCCTGTGACGAGCGGTAGCCCGATATCCACCTCCTGCTGGTGCACTACGAAGATGGGGTATTCCGAAACACCTTGGTCGATGATGGCGTCGGCGGCCTCGCCGAGGACTTTGCGGTAAGGTTCGAGTTCCTGCTGTAAGTGAAAAAGCTTATCGGTATTATTTTCCTCCATGGATGGAATAAGTTTCTGATGAATAGGTTTTTTATGGTAATCAGCACTCCTGCCCTACTAGTACACCGTGTAATAAGTAACTTTGCGCTTTGGCAGTGTCTTTCGGCGAAATACAATAGCCTAGGGCGCGAGCCCAACAAGCTATTAATAGACATTATTGGCTTCCCCCGGCCGAAGCATGGAGGACGGGTGCCAACTACCATTCCAAAGAACGAAGCTCCAACTGCACCACATTTTCCACATGATGCGTATGGGGAAACATATCCACCGGCTGCGCCTTTTTGACCTCGTACAAATCGCTGAGCAGCTGCAAATCCCGCGCTTGGGTGGCCGGGTTGCAACTCACGTAGACGATGCGCGGGATACGCAGCCGCCGCAAGGTCTCCACCACTTTGGCGTGCATGCCCGCGCGGGGCGGATCGGTGAGCAGGACATCCGGCCGGCCATGGCGCTGCGCGAGCTCTTCCGTGAGCAGGTCCTTGACGTCGCCCGCGTAGAAGTGGGCGTTGTCGATTTGGTTGAGGCGGGCATTTTCCCCGGCGTCCTCAATGGCGGCGGCCACTTCTTCGATACCGACCACCTGCCGGCAGTCGCGGGCGAGATAGAGGGCAATGCTTCCGATGCCCGTGTAGAGGTCGTACACGATTTCCCGGCCCGTAAGCCCGGCGAATTCCCGCGCCGTATCGTACAGGCGCTCCGCCTGCCGCGTGTTGGTCTGGAAAAAGGACTTGGGGCCGATTTTGAAGCGCAGGTGCCGCAGCTGCTCCTCTACGAAGCCCTTGCCGGCGTACACCTGCATGTCCAGATCGTGGACGGTGTCATTCATCTTGGGGTTGATGCAGTAGAGCAAGGTGGTGATTTGCGGGAAACGCCGCAGGATTTCATCCAGGAAGGGCTGCATGCGGCCGGGATCGTCCCGGTAGACACTCAGCAGCACCATGGTTTCGCCGAGGATGGTGGTGCGGATCATCAGGGTGCGCAGATAGCCTTCGTTGGCTTTGATGTCGAAGAAGGGCAGGCCCTGCTCGTGGGCCAGCTCCCGGATGCCGTTGCGCAGGGCGTTGGAGGGGTCGCCCTGTAGCCAGCAATGCTCGATGTCGATCACCTTGTCGAAAGCGCCGGGCGGGTGGAAGCCGAGCACGTCGGCCTCGTTGGAAACGCCCGCGTCGATCTCCGCCCTGGTGAGCCAGCGCTTGCCGGAAAACGAAAACTCCAGCTTGTTGCGGTAGTAAGTAGCGGCTTCCGCCCCCAGGATGGGCCGGAACTCATCCACTTCCAGTTTGCCGATGCGCTGCAGGGCGTCCTCCACCACCTTTTGCTTGTGCCGGATCTGCGCGGCGTAAGAAAGGTGTTGCCACTTGCAGCCCCCGCAAAATTCAAAATGCCGGCAAAAGGGCTCGGTTCTGTCCGGTGAATATTTTTGAAAATGCTGGGGCACGCCCAGCAGATAGCCTTTCTTCTTTTTGTAGACCAGGATATCCGCCACGTCGCCGGGGGCGGCGCGGTCGACAAAGATGACGCGCCCCTCGCCGTCGCGCCCCACGCTCTTGCCCTTGTCGGCAATACCGGTGAGCTCCACACCTGGAATCACTCGCTTTTTATACCTTCTACCCATTTATCAGTTTGACTTTTTCAATAACTACCGCGTCAGCACGATATAATCGCGCACCAGGGTTTTTAAAAAGTGGATGCGGTCGCGTGGTTCCTCGTCGATATCCAGCACCTGCCGCAGGTGGCTGACCAGTTCCTCCACCAATGCGCGATGGGCGGCATTGCTAAAGGTGCGGTAGCGGCCGATCACGTTTTTTACCAGTAGCATATCCTCCTCGCTGAGCGATTTCACCTGCGGGTAGTGCGGCTGGTAATCCTCCAGCGTGTTGATTTTGAGGATGTCTTCCAGTCGGAAATACTGGCTGGGGCGCACCCGGATGACGGTTGTATTGGCGGTCATATCGCCCAGGCGCTGGTTTTTGCCGGAGGTGCTGATGAGCAGCGCCCCCAGGATGCCGAACGACAGCAGGCTGTCGACGATTTGGAACAGGGCCCGCAGAAGGTAATCGCTCAGGCTGGGCTCCCCGCCGTCGAGCCGCACCACCTTCACGCCCATCGATTTTTTGCCCCAGGATTGCCCGTCGGCCAAAATTTCCGAGAGGAGGTGGTAAAGGAGGAAACCGGCCACCGGCAGCAGACCGTTCAACACCGCAAACATGCTCCCGTTCAACAGATCATCTCCCAGGGCGCTGAGAAGCGTCAAAAATAACACGATATAGATGGCCCCCACGATGATCAGGTCAATAAAAAACGCCAGCAGGCGTTCTCTGAGGGTGGCCAGCTCGTATTCGATGGTGACATTCTGGGTGGTGCGGATGTCGATGGACTGCATAATTGACCAGGATTTACGAAATGTATGGGATTGCCGCGATTATAGTCTGACAACATCATGAGATTTGTGAAAATAGGACGCCGCTATTTTTCGGCTGGCAAGTCTTGATCCCGACCGCAAGCGTCGGGGGCGAAAAACGCA
>CAYWHT010000623.1:0-2920 GCA_964458135.1 uncultured Saprospiraceae bacterium
ACGTAGGCATAGCCTAAGTTCTGTCGAGGCTTTCCAACGCAGCAAGGCGGAAAAGAGCAAGTCAGAATTCACAAATTTTGGGTTGTCAGACTATAAAAAGCTAGTGCTTACGTTTTTGCCCCTGACCCTGCGGTTGGGATCCCGGATTTGCGAGTCGAAAAAATAGCGACGTCCCATTTTCACACCACGCAGTAGAGGCGAAGCGAAATCCTAACTTGGCAAACTAAATTTGCCCAGGAGTGCTTTTCCGGGATAGACGGCGGTTTCGCCCAATTCCTCTTCGATGCGCAGCAGCTGGTTGTACTTGGCGATCCGGTCGGAGCGCGAGGCCGAGCCCGTTTTTATCTGCCCGGTATTGAGGGCGACGGCCAGATCGGCGATCGTGGTGTCTTCGGTTTCGCCGGAGCGGTGACTCATCACCGAAGTGTATCCATGGCGGGTGGCCAGGCTTACCGCCTCAATGGTCTCCGTGAGGCTTCCTATTTGGTTGACTTTGATGAGGATGGAATTGGCGGCATTCCTATCGATGCCTTTCTGCAGACGCTCCGTATTGGTGACGAAGAAATCATCGCCCACCAATTGCACGCGCTCGCCAATCGTTTGGTTTAGGGAAGCCCAGCCTTCCCAATCGTCTTCGTGCAGGCCGTCCTCGATGGAGTAGATGGGGTATTTATCGACCCAATCCTTCCAGTAGGAGATCATATCGGAGGTGGTCAGCTTATCACCGGAGGATTTATGCAGGTGATAGACTTGTTCTTCTTCGTTGTAGAACTCGGAGGTGGCGGCGTCCATGGCGATAGCGATGTCCTCACCGGGTTTGAATCCGGCTTTCTCGATGGCTTGCAGCACCGTTTCCACTGCTTCTACATTGGAGTTCAAATTGGGTGCGAAGCCGCCTTCATCCCCGACGTTGGTGGAGTAACCGCCGTCTTTGAGTACTTTTTTGAGTTGGTGAAATACTTCTACGCCCATGCGCAAGGCGGCGGAGAAAGTATCCGCGTTCATGGGCATGATCATAAATTCCTGAAAGTCGATGCTGTTATCGGCGTGGGATCCTCCATTGAGGATGTTCATCATGGGCACCGGCAGCAGGTGGGCGTTGACGCCGCCCACGTAGCGAAAGAGGGGTTGGCGGGAGGCTTCGGCCGCCGCCTTGGCCACGGCGAGGGATACGCCGAGGATGGCGTTGGCGCCGAGTTTGCCTTTATTGTAGGTGCCGTCGAGTTCGCGCATGAGGTTGTCGATGAAGACTTGGTCCAGGGCGTCGACGCCGACCAATTCCGGGCGGATAATTTCCTCTACGTTTTCGCAGGCTTTGAGAACGCCTTTTCCCAGGAAGCGGTCTTTATCATTATCCCGCATTTCGATAGCTTCGTACTTGCCGGTTGAGGCGCCGGAAGGCACGGCCGCCCGGCCGAAAAAGCCGCTCTCAGTAATAATTTCTACTTCGACGGTGGGGTTGCCGCGGGAATCCAGAATTTCACGCGCCCGGATATCGACGATCTTGCTCATATGCGCTAATGGTTTTTTGTTTTGAATAAAAAATTCTTGCTTCTGGGCTGCAGTTAAAGATCTGCCGGCCCGGTGGAAGTTGGTGTTATCCGAAATTAACTTTCCATTAATTTTATAAAATCATCAAACAGATAGCGGGCGTCGTGGGGCCCGGGGCTGGCCTCCGGGTGGTATTGCACCGAGAAGGCGCGGCTGTCGCGCGCGCGAAGGCCTTCTACGGTTTGATCGTTAAGATTGACGTGTGTGACTTTGACTTTATCTTCGTTGTCGTAGATGGCGTCGGGGCTGACGCCGAAGCCGTGGTTTTGGCAGGTCACCTCGCAACGCCCGGTAATCAGGTTCTTCACCGGGTGGTTGATGCCGCGGTGACCGTGATGCATTTTGTAGGTCGGAATATCGAGCGCCAGGGCCAGCAACTGGTGCCCCAGGCAGATGCCGAAGAGCGGCCGGTCTTTTTCCAGGATCTTTTTAACCGTTTTCACGGCGTAATCCATCGGAGCGGGATCACCGGGGCCGTTGGACATGAAGTAGCCGTGGGGCTTGAAATCTTCCAATTCTTCTATACTTGCCCGGGCGGGGAAGACCCGAAGGTAGCAGCCGTGGTTGGCGAGATGCTCCAGGATATTGTTTTTGACGCCGTAGTCGATTACGGCAACGCGCAGGGGGGCGTGCTGGTCGCCGTAATTGAAAGGTTCCGGCGTACTGACCCGGGAGGCTAGCTCGAGGCCGTTCATGGAAGGCACTGCTTCGAGCTTTTTTCGCAGTTCGTCCAGGTCGGTGGTTTCCGAGGAAACGATGGCGTTCATGGCGCCCCGGTGCCGGATATGGCGCACGATCGCCCGGGTGTCCACACTGGCAATACCTACCAGTTGCTCCTGCTCGAAATAGTCCTGAATGGAGTAATCTGCTTTGATGCGGGAGTATTGGGGGGTGAAATTTTTGCAGATCAGCCCCGAAATCTTGATGTTTTTGGATTCCGTCTCGCTCTTCTTGGCGCCGTAGTTGCCGATGTGGGCGTTGGTGGTCACCAGCAATTGCCCGTAGTAAGAAGGATCGGTGAAAATTTCCTGGTAACCGGTCATTCCGGTATTGAAGCAAATTTCCCCCACGGTGGTGCCGATCATTCCGGCGGCTTTCCCGTGAAAAACCGTTCCGTCTTCCAGTAGCAGTACGGCCGGTGTGAATTTGGTGTCACTCATCCATCACAATTTGTGCGAAGATACTATTAGCCGGGATTTATCCCAAAGAAAAAGAAAAGGCGATGTCAATGATCATTGACGTCGCCTTTTCTAAGTCTGGCTTTCCGCTTTTTTGGTGATTCTGGCGGCGATGATGATGTTGAAGCAATATGGGGTGGCTCTCGAGAATGGTGAAGGTTGAATGGGGCCCAGTAGCTTCGGCTATGATG
>CAYWHT010000624.1:0-2919 GCA_964458135.1 uncultured Saprospiraceae bacterium
CCGCCGTCGAATGTACAAAAGCTTCATCACCCAAGCCAGGGCCGGCATCATCAGCAGGATCATCCAGGATAGCTTTCCGAGCATAAACTGCGCGAAGTTGTCCACCTCCTTGTATACCTTAATATTTTGAGTGGCGACAAAGCGCCCGAGCCAGTGGTTGATCTCGTGTTTGTCCATGATTGCTTCGGCGGATAAGCGACCGATTTCGGTTTGGGGGATATCCTGGTTTTCCAGCTTCCAATGGCCGTTTTCGTCCCGTTTGGGGTAAGTGATCTGCACCTCCCCATCATCCTGCGGCGCCATTTCCCGGCGCATAGTGTCCAGCACTTCCAACGCCATTGCTTGATCATTAAATTTAGAAACCACCTGATTGCGCGAAGAGTCAAACTCTTCCAGAAAATCAGCGCGGTACCCCTGATACAGAAAGCCGGCTTTTACTTCGTTAAGCCCCTTTTGCATTTCTCCGGAGACCAGAAAGCCAATGATGAACAGGTGCAAAATCGTCATGATCAGGAAGAAACGCACGGGGTGCAAATACCGTTTGTGGCGGCCTTTAAAATACTCGTTGGTCAGCTTGCCGGGCACAAGGATGGCCCGCAGGGTATTGAAGATTTTGGAGTCAAAGTTGAAGATCGCGTCAAAAAACTCCCGCATCAGGTCCATGAAGGTAACCCGGCCATCGGTGTATTTTTGACCGCAGTTGGAGCAGAACTCCCCGATCCTGGCCAGGGGGTAATGACAATTCGGGCAGTAGCGGTTATTCGTGGGCGACTGCTGTTTCATGTGATAAAGTTTCAGCGGTGTTGCCCAAGATAAGGAATCGCGAGTTGAATCGGAACCTCAATCGACGAATGGAGGCCATTACTCCGCCAGGTACATCCGGCCACTTTCCGCCTCGATGCGCAGGGCCGTCTCCGGGAAGTCGGCGCGGGTCAGTTCGATCAGCTTTTTGGTTGCGCGCTTTTGGGGGTCAATTTTGGGGCCGTGGGTTTTGCGTTGATAGACCGGAACAACCCGCCCCCCCAGGAATTGTCCCTCCCGGTTGAGGTGCACCTCTACGAGCGGAGCGATGCCGGCCGGCCCGCGCAGGTTAAAGCGGCCGTAGGTGCAAAAATTGCCCAAACTGTAAATGATGAAACGATCTTGGTACACTTCGGCGGCCCGGGTGACGTGGGGCCCGTGACCGAAGACGATGTCGGCTCCGGCATCCACGACGGCGTGGGCAAAGCGATGTACGTCGCCGCGATTTTCCCCGTAGTAGGTTTCGGTTTTGCGCGGAACGTGTTGGTGGCGCGCCCCTTCGGCGCCGCCGTGAAAGGAAACGATGACGATGTCGGTCTGTTCGGCGAGTTGACGGACGATGCTTGTTGCTTGATCCAAATCGTGAATGCTGCAGGTGCCGTTATTCGGCGAAAAAGCACAGAAACCGTAACGCACGCTATCCCGCTCGATGATGGCGTACTCGTCGGAGCCCGCCAACCCGGCGTAGGCGATGTCTACTTCTTGCAGAGCGGCCTTAGTCAACCGCCGGCCGGCGGGGCCGAAATCTCCGGAATGGTTGTTGGCGATGCTCAGCAGGTCGAAGCCCGCGCGTTCGAAGTGGCGGTTGTAGCTTTTTGGCGAGCGAAAGACGTAGCAAAGGTCCGGATTATTGCAGCGTTTGGGGGTGCCGCCTTCGTCCAGGATGACGCCCTCCAGATTGCCGAAAGTGACCTCGGCGCTACGCAAGACTTCTTCTACGTCGGCGAGCAGATCTCGTCCGCCATTGGGAGGCAGGTAGCCAGTGGAAGGGTAATTAGTGCCCAACATCATATCGCCAACGCCGATGACGCGCAAAGTATCGGGCGGTGCAACGGCAAGGGTGTCCTTGGGAGGCGCCGTATCGGCAACTAATTTCGCTTTTTCTTTCGGTTCGGTCGTGCTTACGGGCGGGGCGGCCTCCCACTGTTGCGACGAAGCCTTGCCGCATCCCGCGCATGCCATCAGGACGCCCAGCAAGAAAAAAAGACTTCCGCGGCGGAAGTCTTTTTCAGTATATCTTATCTGCATAAAAGCTGGCTTTTCGCTTTAGTCCAGAGATTGGTTGGCCATCTCGGCCATTTTGACGAGCTCCTGGTATTCTTCGGGTGAAAGGCCGTCCATGCAGTAATGGATGGGATTCACTTTTTTACCTTTGTAATGGACCTCGTAGTGGCAGTGGGGGGCGGTGGAAGTACCGGTATTGCCCACCAGTCCGATCTGCTGTCCGCGCTTGACAGTTTCGCCTTCTTTGACGTCGATGGAGCTCATGTGGCCGTAGAGCGTTTCGTAGCCGTAGCCATGATCGATGACGACGTGCTTGCCGTAACCGGTGCGCCGGTTTTCCACTCTGACAACTTTGCCATCACCGGTAGCCTGAATCGGCGTGCCGTTGGGAGCGGTAAAGTCGATGCCGGCGTGCATGCGCATGACCTTGTAGATGGGGTGCATGCGGTAGCCAAAGCCGGAGAGCAGGGTTACGCTGCGGGGCAGCTTGTCGGAGCGCACCGGCTTAATGGAGGGAATACATCCCAGCATTTTTTCTTTCTCATTGGCGAGGTTGAGCACTGTGTCCAGTGACTTGGACTGCATAACCATTTGACGCTTAAGCTTGTCGGCTTTTTGTCTAATGGAAGCCAGCAGCTCGCCCGAGTTTTGAAATTGCCGGTACTCTTCGTACTGGTCATGACCGCCGATACCGCCTTGCCAAACCCCTTCATCGATGGGATCCATCCCAAAGATCATGCGGTGGGCGTAAGCATCTCTTTCCCGCAAGTTTTCCAATTCCTTGGACATTAATTCCATATCACCCAGCAAGGCCTGATACTCGGCCTTCATGTGGTTGATCTCATTCATTAATGCCTTTTCCTTGGGAGATGGAAAATAGCGATGCGTAATAAG
>CAYWHT010000625.1:0-2911 GCA_964458135.1 uncultured Saprospiraceae bacterium
ATCTTTGGCCGCCTGCTGGATGACGAAGGGGATGCGGGGCACAAAGAGCCGCTTGTCTTTATTTTCGTAGCTGGAGAGGATGCGCACGAACTTCTCCGGGATGTCGATTTGTTTTTGCTCGCCGTCGCGGCGCACCGTCAGCCGGTCGGCATCGTTGATGATGATCTCGCGCACCACGATGCGGTCGCTGAACTTATCAAAGGGCTTGCCGCCCACCGCAAGGATCTGGTCGCCGTCGCGCAAGCCCATTTCCGTGCCGAGCGAGTCTACGGCGATGCCGTAGCGCGCGTTTTCGGCGGGCAGGTACTCCTTGCCCCAGCCCCAGAGCACGAGCCCGTAGATGAGGAAACCCAAGAGGAAGTTGACCGTCACGCCGCCGAGCATAATGACGAGGCGTTGCCAGGCGGGTTTGGAACGAAATTCGTAGGATTTCGGGGGCTGCTTCATCTGCTCCTTGTCGAAGCTCTCATCGATCATACCCGAAATCTTGACGTAGCCGCCCAGGGGTAGCCAGCCGATGCCGTACTCGGTGTCTCCGCGTTTGACCTTAAAGAGCGAAAACCAGGGGTCAAAGAAGAGATAAAATTTTTCAATGCGGGTGCCAAACAGTCGGGCCGGAATAAAGTGTCCCAGTTCGTGCAAAACGATCAGGATGGACAAGCTCAACATGAGCTGGCCGGCCATAATCACATAATCCATATTTGAAAGAATAACCGGTTATCGTGAATTTTATTTAGAACAGTGTTACTTGCCTTGATGTTGCGCCGGCGCCTCAAAGGCCGAACAACAAAAGTACGATGAATTCAAAGATTTCTTGGGAGACTATTCCAATTTATCGACTTTTATCCTTCCATGAACCTTTTTTACACCACCCATATCGACGAAGGCTACTTGCTGCTGCCCGAAGAAGAGGCGCGCCACGCCGTTCAGGTATTGCGCTACCGCCAGGGGGATGCCTTGCACGCGGTTGACGGTCATGGCCGGTATTTCGTGGCCACCGTAGAGGAAACTGGCAAGAAATACTGCCGCGCCCGTATTCTGGAGGAACAAGCGGACTACGGAAAGCGTTCCTTTCGCCTGCACCTGGCCATTGCGCCCACTAAAAATATTTCGCGTTTCGAGTGGTTCCTGGAAAAGGCGACCGAAATCGGGATCGACCTGATTACGCCTTTACAATGCGAGCATTCGGAGCGCAATAAATTGCGCCTCGACCGCCTCGAGCGCATACTGCTGGCCGCCCTGAAACAATCGCTGAAAGCCTATTTGCCGAAATTGCACCCCCTGACGCCTTTTAAGAAATTTTTAACCAACCCGGAAAATGCGGCCTATCCCGCTCGCTTCATCGCCCAGGCGAAAGCGGGGGCCGGCGCCCCGCTGCGCGACAACTATACCCCCCAACAAGACGTTCTGATCTTAATTGGCCCGGAAGGCGACTTTTCCGAAGCGGAAATCACCCTGGCCCGGGAACAAGGCTACCAGGCCGTCAGCCTGGGCCCCAGCCGACTGAGAACGGAAACGGCGGGTATTGTAGCGTGTCATACTGTGAATTTATTGAGTGAGGGCTAGCGGATTGCGCAAAACCATCCCCTGGAAAGTGGAGAAGGGGAGAGGGCGCGGGAAAATCGCGGCGCCCACTTAAATCGAAGCACCTGGCCAACTGGCCGAATAGCCATCTGGTCTTATTCATATCAACAACCAAACACCATCATGCTCAAAAGAACCATCATCCCATTCCTGCTACTAATTGCGTTGCCGCTGATTCAGGCCACGCATCCGGCGCCGGCTCTGCAGATGGCGTTGCTAAAGTACAACGGCGGGGGCGATTGGTACGCCAACCCAACCTCTTTACCCAATCTGGCGGAATTTTGCAACCAGTACCTGGGTACGGATTTTGCAACCGATTACGCCACCGTGGAGGTGGGCAGCGCCGAATTGTTTAACTACCCCTTCGTGCACATGACCGGGCACGGTAACGTGGTGTTTTCCGATGCCGAAGCGGAAAATTTGCGCAATTACCTCATAGCCGGTGGTTTTCTCCACATCGACGACAACTACGGAATGGATAAGTACGTGCGCACGGCGCTCAAGAAAGTATTTCCCGAAACGGAGTTAGTGGAGCTGCCCTTCGAACACGAAATTTACCACCAGGAATTCGAATTCGATCAAGGACCGCCCAAAATTCATAAACACGATGACCAACCTCCCCAGGGTTTCGGCATCTTTTGGGAAGATCGACTCGTCGTCTTCTACACCTACGAAAGTGATATCGGCGACGGCTGGGAAGATCAGGACGTGCACGACGACCCCCAAGAGCTCCGGATGCAGGCCCTAAGAATGGGCGCCAACATCGTGCAGTTCGCCTTCCAGCAATGAAAACGGGCTTATCCCCAGATAATCTTCCGGCGTTCCTTAATGTAACGCTTGACATTAAGCCAGAACAGCATGAAAAGGTAAACCAAGATCGGCGACCCCAGCGTGACAAAAGACATGTAAATAAAATAGAGCCGAACCCGAGCCGAAGCTACGCCCATCTTTTCTCCGAGGTAGCTGCAAACGCCAAAGGCGGATTTCTGGAGAAGGTGCTTCATGGATTTCATGGAATGGATGCTTTTCAACTGACGGGTTATGAACAAAATTATCGGTAAAAAGATTCTGTTTTTTACAAATTTAATCCATCCACGCCATTAATTCCACCAAACGCTAGCCCTAATGGCTGCCTATTCCGCATTCCGGACTTTGTTCGGGCTGCATCAACACTAAAAATGGCTTTTCAATGGCCATTTTTTAGCCTTGATACATCTCCTGATTGCTTTTCTCATAGCCGGGATAATGCCCCGCTGGTCTTTGAAGTACTAGCCCGGATGATGCATGAATTGATCTATTACGCGGCGCCATTCCTGGCCGTCCTCGT
>CAYWHT010000626.1:0-2907 GCA_964458135.1 uncultured Saprospiraceae bacterium
GGTGGATGTGACGGAGGGTTTCCGGAGCCGGTTTGTGCAGGTTGGGGCGAGAATTAAATTTTAGAGGTTAAAGTAAAGTCCGAAAAGTCGTTTGTGGATCAACCGAAAGCTCCAGGCTACCCATGTTGTTCGCTGCTGGGGCCTACTTGGCGGGAAAGATAGGATGAAACGCTGGCCGCTTTTCAGCACTTTCATCCGATTCATCGACTTTTCGGACTGCCTGCAAGGTTGGATGGTGAATGCAGCTCTACAGTTTGCCGACCCAAAATTTGTGAATCCGGACTTGGCAGACTACAACATTTACCATTTGACCTTTACCATTCCATATTTACAGCTTAACTTCCCGTCACACCCTCATACGGATGAAGTGGCTGGTAAAATTTTTTAATTTACTCCTTTACGGCAATTTCTGGATTGCCGGTTGTGCTTTAGCGCTGAGCTTGCAGACTCGCCTCCTGCTCACCGGGGAGCTACGCTGGGGCATCTACGAAAGCTTCCTGTTTGCCGGCACGGTTTGCCTGTATGCGTTACACCGGCTGGTGGGACTGCGGCGGTTGCGGCCGTTTCAGCAGTCCGGGCGGTTGCGGGTTATTGCGCGTTTTCGAAAGCACATTCTCGTCTACACGATCCTCTCGGGCTTGATCGGGGCTTATTTCTTCTTGCAACTGGAGCGGCGCGTGCAGTGGAGCCTGATACTCCCCGCTTTATTGGCCTTTTCCTATGTGCTTCCGGTATTCGGCCGGCAGCGGCGCCTGCGCGATTTGCCCGATTTGAAGATCTTTCTTATCGCGCTCGTCTGGGGGTTGGTGACGGTCATTTCTCCGGCCGTAAGGATGGAAACGGCGCGGCAGCCGGCCGTTTGGTGGATGCTGCTGGAACGGGCGCTTTTCATCTTCGCCATCTGCCTGCCCTTCGACATTCGGGATTTACGCATTGACGCCTACCACGAAGTTCCCACCTTGCCGGCCCGCTTGGGCATCCGGGGCGCTAAACGACTGGCCGCCCTGGTTCTCGCGGGCATGATGGCCTGTGTAGGCGCCAACCTCTGGCTGCACACCTACACGCCGGCCCAGGCTATCGCTTTACTCTTCTCGGGCGGCGCCACGCTGATATTCATTGGGTATTCCGATCGCTTTCAACACGACTACTACTTTAGCGGCTTGATGGACGGCGCCATGATCCTCCAGTTTCTCCTTGTCGCAGCGCTTACATGCTACTTGTCCTAGCTAGGACAATGCCCGGCGAAAGTAGGGGGAAGTCCTGTACAAATTCTTGAGGTTCTGGTACCTTTAATTCGGATGGCGCTTGGATGGCCAGGGTGGTAGCGCCCGAGGCACTATATGCGGCGGGTATGGTAATTGTTATTTTTTCGTGTTAGAAAATGAATTGGCGCCCATGACGAACGAACGCTTACTATGGATATTGGCGGGGGTATTGCTCCCGGCTTCGATGTTCGCTCAAACTTGTTGTTCGGGCGGGGTTCCGCTGTCGAGCAATATCGGTTTGCCGCCCGGCGATGGTCGTACGCTGCAGTTTTCCCTGAGTTACGATCTGAATGTATTGCAAACGCTCAAAACCGGCACCGAGGTTTTGGATGATGATTCCCGCAGCCGGCGCACTCATTCTGTTTTAGCCGAATTCGGATACAATTTCACCGAGCGTTTTTCGGTAGACGCCTTTTTCTCTTGGGTGCGTCAGGAGCGGGAAATCAATCAATTCGGCAACACCAATTTCAATTTTACTCAGGGCATCGGCGATGCGGTTTTTCTGTTCAAATACCAGATTCTGAAATCACCCGGCAATCAGCGTATTCTAACGGCGGCGCTCGGCGCCAAACCGCCGGTCGGTCCTTCCGATCTCACGAACGGAGAAGGCCTTACGGCTAATGCCGACCTCCAACCCGGCAGCGGCGCCTGGGACGGCATCGCCTGGGGGCAATTTACCCAGGTGCTGCCCTGGCGGCCCACCATGAGCTTGACCGCTACGGCTTCCTACAGTCTGAAGGGAGAAAACCCCGATTATCTGGGCTCCCAGGTTTACCAGTTCGGCAACGAGCTGCAGGTCAGCGCGGGCATTAGTGACCGGTTGATTATCGGCGAGCAGGTCATTGACCCGGGCGTCACCTTTCGCTATCGCCGCGCCGGCAATGACCTCAACAACGGTCAAGACGTGCCCAGCACCGGTGGGCAGTGGGTATTCATCAATCCCACGGTGGGCTACTGGCTCCATCCCGATATGTCGCTCAACGCCAATGTAACCTTGCCTTTGTTTGCCGACATCGCCGGCACGCAGGTTACCCCCACCTACCGCTTCAATCTGGGCTTTTTCTATCGCTTCCAATTGGGTAAAAACGACCTTTCCGATAATGCTATAAATCCATTTCAATAATGACACGCTATTTTTCCCTCCATCACTTGATTCGGGTACTTCCCCTTTTGTTACTCTTTGCGGCCTGCAGCCCCGATGATGATTCCGGCCCTTTGACCGGCGGCAATGACGTCAATAATAATTCCGGCAATCCCGGCAACCCCGCCAATACGCAGGATTGGTTGATCCCGGTAGGCCAGGTTTTCGACGGTGGGCCCGGCAAGGACGGCATTCCCTCCATTGACGACCCTCAGTTTTCCCATCCCTCCACCATCACTTTTATGGAGCCGGATGATCTCATCCTCGGCTTCAAGGTGGGCGATGAGATACGAGGTTATCCGCACCCGGTTCTCGATTGGCACGAAATCACCAATGATGTGGTTGGCGGTAAGCCGATCGCCCTGACCTATTGCCCCCTTACCGGTACGGGTATCGGGTGGGACCGGGTCCTGGATGGAAATACAACTACTTTCGGCGTTTCCGGCCTGTTGTACAACAATAACCTCATCCCCTACGATCGGGCGACGGACAGTAACTGGT
>CAYWHT010000627.1:0-2894 GCA_964458135.1 uncultured Saprospiraceae bacterium
AGCTAAAAAGAGCAAGTCAGAATTCACAAATTTTGGGTTGTCAGACTATAATTGAGCGTAAAACCCATTGGTCTTCAGCCAATGGGATGAAAGCGAATGTTTTTTGAAATATTTTGTTTCAAATAGTTGCGATTTTGAATATTTTTGTGCATATTTATGTTGTCAGTAAAAGACAACGTAAGACTCCTAACGCTTTTTGAGCAGCGAGCTATTCTCTGGGAAGCCCGAAGCCCACCAATCTTCAGTTGGTGGGTAGTTCACTAACAGCAATCCCGCTCCGACACGTAAGTATCGAACAGATCGTTGAACAAAGCCTGCACCTGCCGCCATTTTTTACCGTTGATGCAGTAATTGATACTCGTGCCCTCGATGGCGCCCTGAATGAGCCCAACCTCCTTGAGTTCTTTTAAATGACGGGAAATGGTAGGTTGGGACAGCGGAAGTTCATTGACAATCTCCCCGCCGATACAGGCATCCACCTCCAACAAATGCTGAATGATGGCGATCCGGGCCGGATGCCCCAGCGCTTTCGCAATGTTGGCCAGTTCATTTTGTTGTTGCGAAAATAGTTCCGCTCTGGTAACGCCCATCTTTTATGATTATATTGCAATATTACTATTAATTGAACGATCTTGCAAGGGTTTTGGTCAGTTGTTAGCCGCGCCCATCATTTGGCGGTTGAAGATTTCTGAATCAAAGTTTGGTGAAGCACTACCCCTCATCGAAGGAGACCGAAAAGTTAACATCGCCTGCTTTCCATCCTACGATATTCATCTCCAGGTTATCCTCGTTAAAATCATTGATGGGAAATTGGCTGGGAAAGGTAATGTCGAAAGGATTATCCACGCCCTCGAAGGATAAATCTTTCGGCAGGAATTGCCAGAGCCGTACATCCGGAAAATCGTTATCCAGTTGCAGGATAACCCGTTGGATGTAAATCAAGTCCATGGTGGAGATGGAGTTGGAGCCATTGACGTCGGCCGCAAAGTATTGGTAAGGATTATCAAAGGGGTCAACCCCCAGGATATGCTTTCGAACCCGTATGAGGTCGAGCGTGGAAAGCCCGTTTCCGGCTTCCCCGTTGCGTTCGGTTTGCAAATTCAGGGGAAGGCCGAAGGGTACGTCATTGAATACGAAGCGGCCTTCCTCGTTGGAGGTCGTATTCCGGGCATCCACCCCAGTTAGGGTTACGGCTACGCCGGGGATTTCGGCGCCGCCGGGCAAGGCAATGGTTCCCGCCAGGACGCCCGTTCCTCCCATGTTATTAATTTCCTCGCCGTCGAGTACGAGCCGATCGGTATTATTGGGATCCAGCCAGTCTTTGAGGCGGGTTTGGGGCGTGCCCCCGCCTTCCCAGGAAACGGCGATCCGGCCGAAATAAGCCGTATTCGACCCGCATTTGGCGCTTCCTCCGTGCAGTTGACCGGCGATGCGGCCATTTTGATCGAAAAAGGGACTTCCGGAAGAACCAAGTTCAAAGGTGCCGTCTTCGTACTGTACGATCAGGTGATGGTCGGGCGGGGTGATCACATCGTTATCCCATTCGATCGAGCTGTCAAAAACCTGGGAAGACCGGTCAATGACGGTCAGTTTTTTGATGTCGCCGAGTGGATGGTGAATATTAATCGATGAGCTGGTTACCGTATCTTTACGGCTCCAGCCGTTGTAGAATACGTTATAGCTCGAAGGTACGGGCTCATCCATTTCCAGCAAGAGAAAGTCACTCGCCTGGTACCCCGCCACCTCCCGGCAACCGAGGAGGGAATTAGGCGCCGGTTCCTCCTGGGGATTGCCACACCCCTGGCTTTCGTAATTAAAGTCAAAGCGCCAGAAATCAAATTCGGGCGTGAAACCATCCTGGCAGTGGAAGGCGCTCAGCACGTAGGGTCGCCCGTCCTGCTGGGTGTTATTGACGAGGCTGCCGCTACAAAACCCCATCCCTTCCTCTACGACGACCAAAATCCGGCACACCCCTCGCGTGTAGTCTTGCTGGTCACCTTGGGCTAAGCAATTGGCATTTTCGTGGCAGGGCTGGGAAGCGCCGAACCCAAAATCGCCGCCGCCACCTTGGTAGGTTTTAAAGCGATAGCTGCTTTCCTTGATGAAATCGTCGCGGTAGGCGTAATCGACCCGGAAAATGTGGAGTTGGCCTTGCCCGCGTACTTCCTGCGGTTCATAATATTCAATGATGGCTTCTTCGCCGCGTATCAATCCGGTCATAAACTTACCGCTGCGCTTGTTATTACGACTGGTGTAGGCGCCGCGTATTTGCTCACCGTCTTGGCTGTACATGAAAAGTTTGCTTCCGGGGGGCAAGTAGAAGCGATCGTAAAGCACGGCCAGGCCCCGTGCCTTGGGCGCCTTAAGCTTAAGGCGCCACAGCCAATCGCCGTTTTTCAGTTGCACCCATTTGCCGGCATTTTCCAGGCTATAATCTGCCGGCAAGGGCAAAGTGAAGCGGGAGCCGATGAGGGATTCGTCTTCGCGGCGGGCCTTTTCTAAATCGGGACGCTTTAGGCGGGTGGGCTTTAATTCCTTGTCTTCGGCACGTTGAAAATCGGCGGACAGCCCCCGTGGCGTGCCGCCTTCACTAATTTGGCCGAAAACGATAAGGGGTAGCAATAAAACGGGGAATAGCAGTAAACGTAACTTTGTTCGGTTCATGAGATTCTGTTTGTAAGCACAAAACGGCGATCAACCATATGCCGTAGCGTGGTCATTCTGGGGTCGAGCAAACTAACCCGGATTATGCATGAATTCGTCTACTGCGAAGCCGAACTGCCCGCCCTGTGAAATAAGGCGAAGCTTTACCTGCGGTATTTCACCGGGCCCGCCATTCTTGGGCTTCCTCGTCAGTTGACGCTCACCGTATTTAGTGCTGCGGGCGCCCAAGC
>CAYWHT010000628.1:0-1329 GCA_964458135.1 uncultured Saprospiraceae bacterium
ACGTAAGGAAGCAACGGAAAATGAGCCAGGCGAAAATGAGTACGTCAAGCCACACGTAGGGGGTTATCCGCATCTGGTGGATCAATGCAAAACCCATGAGCACGATACCCCAGCCCAACATGGTGGAAACCTGGTTGGGCCCGAAGCCGCCACTCGTATCGAATACGGATCGCACCTTATCGAACTGGTAAGTTGTAAAGCCGCTGCTATGTAAAGACAACAAGATCAAAAAAGTTAAGCAGGGCAATAACCCGATGAAAATAAGCTGCCGGAGATCTTCTTTCGAAAATTCCTGCCGGTAAAAATAGAGTCCCGTGAGCCCTAAACAGAGTGGGCCGGAAAAGTTAAACAGCAGATACTTCCGGAATTGATAAAAACTCAGCTCCTCATTGAAGCTGTATATCAGAGCCATAAATATTCCCGGAAGAAACAACACCAGATACAACAAAAACGGCGAATAGAACGCTTTCATGCCGTTACGCTGAAACAGCAGGGCGGCGCCAACTATCATGATGATGCTGTATTTGCCCAACTCGTGCAGCAGGGTGAAACCCGCCACCCGGTAAATGATTTCCACCATCACCAGGTAAGTGGCGTAGTAGGCCGCCAGGTTTTGGTCGTCCTAGCGAAAAGCAATATCCGCAACGCCAAGGCCGATGACGCCCAGGTAATAAAGTACAAATAACTCGGGAAACTCGCGAGCCACCACGCCCAAGACTACGTGAATGAAGATGGCTATCCACGGCTTTTGAATATAATACTGAATCAGCATGCCTAAACGCTCTTTTGATGCTCCGGAACGCTATTCCTTTGACGCGGACGCCCAAGGATATCCGCCAGAATACGATCGTTATAATAATCAAAGGTAAACCTTTCGGCCAGATTGTACCCGTAACGGGCCCGTTGCGAAAGTTCTGTTTCCGACCAATCGAGCTGCCTGAAAAAACGAGCAAACGAAAGGGCGCCCTCCCGCTCCCAGACGTACCCATTAGCCGCATTGACGTATTGGGGAAACGACGACACATCGGAAACTACCGGCACGCAGCCGTAGTTCCACCCCTCGGCAATCACTTTCGGAAAGCCTTCGGAAGCTTTGCTGGGCAACAGCAACAGCTGGCTTTGTTGCATGTAGCGAGCCACCTCTTCGCGGGGCAAAAACCCGTGAAATTGGATGTCCACCTTCAGGTGGCGGGCCCGAGCCTCGAAATCCGGCCGCTCCGGCCCGTCGCCGATCAAATGCACCCGTTCGATGCGTCCCGGTGGCAAGGCCTCCAGGGCGTCCAGGATGCGCCCCACGCCTTTGGGCTGGTCGAGGCGCCCACAAAGCAG
>CAYWHT010000628.1:1339-2891 GCA_964458135.1 uncultured Saprospiraceae bacterium
GCTGTGAGGGGTAAACCGTAGGCTTTAGCTTCTATAACTTGCCGGCCCAATTGACGTTCGGCCCCATCCAGACAAGGATTTTCAAATGACAACATCTTGGGGCTTTGCCCTGGCCAACGCCCGTTGATGGTCACCTTTCTGCCCTGCAAGTGCTTGAGCCACCATCGTTGAAAAGCATAGGAGGCCGGCGGACGAACCTGCGACCAGTTGCCCGCGTATTTTATCCAGCCCGGCTTGGCTGTCGTTAGGCTCAAGTAAGGGAGCATGTATACCCCGAACCCGGTGGGTAAGCGAAGCTGAAACGCATCCACCCGCCGCAGCGCCCGCCCCACCTGTGATACGGTGCGGGGCGCCTGCAGCAAAGTGCCCAGCTTGTCTTTCCATTGTTTGCCACCGGTGGGTTGGAGCGGCAGAAAGCGAATGTTGGGCGCCGTATAAGGCAAAGCACTCGGCGGAGCGGGCGTATCTCTGAGAACGGCGACGTGCCAGACCTCTTCAAAAACCCGCGCCAGGTGGTTGATCTCCCGAATCGTCGGGCCCCAGCCCACCAATTGCCCGTCGCGCTTATAATGTTCCGTATGGGAAATAATAGCTACTTTCATCATGAGGTAAGCGGTAAATCGGCCTTGCCGTTTTGAATGGAGTGAATGACGGTGATGTATTCCTTGATCTTTTCATCCCAGGTGAATCCCCGTGCGTGTTCCTGCGCCTGCTTCCCGAATGTCTCGGGTTTTTCCAGGATAAGGCCCACCGCCTTGCGAATATCTACCGGATCGAACGGATCGACCAGAAAACCGGAATAGCCCGGCAAAATCGCGTCTTCGATGCCGCAGTTCTTGGCGCCAATGGCGGGAACCCCCATAGCGTTGGCCTCGATAATGGCAATGCCGAAGCCTTCAAAACTGCCGTTGGCCGTTTGCTTGCTCAACATGATAAAGATATCGGCCCCCTGCAATAATTGAGGCAGCACGGTGTCACTCACCGCACCGTGGAAAGTGATATTACCGGCTACTCCCAGGTCTTCGGCCAGCGCCTGCAATTTATCCTTTTCCACCGGCAGGCCGACGATGTGGTAGTGGATGCCGGGATAGATCGTACACAGTTCGGGTAGCGCCCGGATCACATTGATCTGCCCTTTGCGTTCGGTCACGCTGCCCACCGTGATGAGGGCGGGGCTGCCGGGCAGCTGCCGGGTCGTGGGCGTTTCGAAACCGTTTTGCAGGCGCCCGGCGTCAAAACCGTTGTTGATGACCCGCACCCTGGACAAGACGCGCTGGCTAAGACGCCCCGCCGTGAATTTCGAAACGGGGATAATGGCGTCGTAGCGGGCCATGGCCAGCCGAACGGCCCGACGGATAAACCAGCGACTGGGGTTGATATCCGTACCGTGGGCAATGGCAATACCGTAAGTAGGCCGAAAGCTGAACAGGCGCACCAGGGCTACAAATAATAAACAAGGCAAACCGGATGCGATCAGGATCGAGCCGGAACGAAGCCGGCTGCGAATAGCGCGGTATTTTTCCAGGTATTTCCTGGCTAAATTGCCCTTGGG
>CAYWHT010000629.1:0-557 GCA_964458135.1 uncultured Saprospiraceae bacterium
TACGAAAAACTCATGCATCATCCGGGTTAATTTTGGCCCGTTTTCATGCTTTGGCCGGGTGAAATTTTGAATTGATTATCGGGGCAATTCAAAATTTAAAATCAGTTTATCCGGCTTTGCTCCTCTTCCAATCCCGACTTCCGCTTTCCATCCGTCTTCAGTTGGTCGTTGCCGAGCAGGTAGGAGAAGTTGAGCTGGAGGCGGCGGCTATCCCACCCGCCGTGGATTTCGAGCAGCAGGTCGCCGAATTGGCTGACGCCATTCCAGTTGGAGGTTTTGAAGACGTCGCTGACCGAGAGTTTGACATTGCCGCGGCCTTGCATCACCTTGCGCTGCAGACCGACGCTCATCGCCCACTGGCTTTCCATTTCGAAGTTGCCGCCCCAGATGGAGGGCGAGTTATACCAACCCGATACTTCCATTGCAACATCGCCGGGCATTTGGAAGGTATGCTGCGCGTACAAGTTCATCGCTTTGGCGGTCAGGTCAATCGTCTTGCCCTCGCCGAAATCAGCCTTGTTCTGGCGGTAGTAGCCGGTGATGCTGGTGTAGCTGCT
>CAYWHT010000629.1:567-2888 GCA_964458135.1 uncultured Saprospiraceae bacterium
GTAAAGGAATAGGGGGCAGCCAGGTTGATGCTGTAGTTGTTCTGATCGGCTACGTTCAGAAAGGTAATGAAGGCTTCTTTACCTTCGCCCGACTGGGTTTGCTGGGTGATCAGGTCCGTGGTGCGGCCGTAGCTAATGGTGGTGTTGAAACGCTGCTTAAAGGTGTGGCGCAACTGCACGCGGTTGGTGTATTCGGGCTGCAGAAAGGGGTTGCCTTGCTGGAACGTCAGTTCATCCAATTGCTCGCGGAAAGGGTTGAGATTTTGATAACTCGGGCGATTGATCCGGCGGCTGAAGGATAGCTGCAGGGCATGGGTCTTACTGGGCGTATAGTTGATGCTGGCCGAGGGGAAGTAATCGAGGAAATTGCGCTCTACCCGCTCGTTGTCGGTATCCACCATGGCGGTCAGGTCGCCCGTGGAGTTGGTTTGCTCCAGGCGCAAGCCTGCCTGCAAGTTGACTTTTTTGTTGAGCTGGCGGCTGTAGTTGACGTAGGCGGCATTGACGTTTTCTTCGTAGACAAAGTTGTTGCTGCGGTTGATGTTCAAGATATCCTCGCCGTCGACGACGTTGAAAAAGTCGAAAGTGTTGTCCGTCTTGACGTACGAGAGCTTAATACCGGCCCCGAACTTGCCCTCTAGCAAGGGTTGCTCGTAATCCGATTTGAAGGTCAGGATGTCGATGTCGGTAGGCGCCACCATGCGGTTGATGCGTTCCGACAGCATCCTGGACTTAGAGGGGTCGAAGTACTGGTTCGGCTGAAACATATTCTGGTCGCTGCGGTAGCGGCCGTAATCGGCGTCGAAGCTGAGCGACTTGTCGTTCTCGCCCTCAAGGCGGTAGTTGAGGTTGAAGTTGAAGTTTTCGCTATTGCGATCCAACTGGGAGCGCGCCACCAGGATACTGTCGATTTCGCTGCTGCCCAGGGAGCCGATGCGGGTGTTATTACCAGTGCGGTTGTCGCTATCGGATGCGTTGCCGTTGATCATGAAACCCAGGGTCTGCTTATCATTGAGGTAAAAATCCATGCCCGCTTTGAAGTTGTGGCCCCGCCAGTTGTTAAAGTTCTGGCCGTTTTGGGTGAGTTCCACGCCACTTTGTTCGCGCCGGATATTCATAAAGTTGACGTTGTGGCCATCGTTATAACTGTAGTTCAGGAAGGCATTGAATTGCTTATTGCGGTAGTTGGAATTGATGGAGCCGTTGTAGCGCGGCAGCACCCCCACCGAATAGCCCAGGTTGACGCTGGCGTTGGCGCCCAAACTTTTGTCTTTTTTGAGCCGGATATTGATGATGCCCGCATTACCTTCGGCTTCGTACTTTGCGCCGGGGTTGGTAATAATCTCGATGGCTTCGATATCGGAGCTCTGCAGCGAACGCAAGTAGGCGGCCAAATCTTCACCGCGAAGGGGAGAGCGTTTACCGTCGATGAAAATGCGCACGCCACTGTTGCCCATCATGGTGATGTTGTCGTTTTGATCGATCACCACGCCCGGCGCCTTGCGCAGCAGCTCAAGGCCGTTATTGCCCGCGGCGTTGATGCTCTTATCGACATTAAAGACCATTTTGTCATCTTTCAATTCAAGCAGCGGGCGTTTGCCGGTGACGACGACTTCCTTCAGCTCAGCATTGGCGGGTTGCATGTTGATGGTTCCGAGTTCCAGGTTTTGGCTCTCCGCTAAAGTAAAAGCTTCGGTTTCGTGGGGCGGCAAGCCCACATAGGTAATGCGCAGGTAGTAATTGCCCGCCTCGACGCCCGTAATTTCGAATTGCCCGGAATCCTCGGTATATTGTACTTTTATTAAACTAGAATCTTGCGCCCGATTAAGGACCACGTTGGCGTAAGACAAAGGCGCTCCGTCAGGGTCCAGCACTTTACCCCTCAGGCCGGCGCCTTGATTTTGGGCGTGGAGAAAAGAGGCAAGGGTCATCAAAAAGGCATTAAATAACAGGGTGACTTTAGTGTGCATAAGATGGCGAAAATTTAAACAAAGCGATAAGCTCTGCGATTCAATAATTAGTTTGGTGTTCTCCGCCCGGTTGACCCGCCGTTCCGCGCTTTCGCGAACCAATCCGGCAACCGGTCAATTTGCGGGTAAGACGGTAGAAGAGACAAGCGAGTTACGGGCGGGATGGCTCCCGGCGACGACTAATCGTTGAATCCCCCCGATTGCTAGACGAGCATGGGGCCCTGCAAGACGAATAATTAGGCTATAGTCTAACAACCCAGGATTGCGCTCGCGTCTACTGCGTAGTGTGAAATTATGGCGCAGCTATTTTTTTAGCTCGCAAGTCCAGGATCTTGACCGCAGGGTCAGGGG
>CAYWHT010000630.1:0-2884 GCA_964458135.1 uncultured Saprospiraceae bacterium
TACGCAGGGAGACCGCACCACAATTATCGGTGCTGCCGGCGTCTAAATCGGTGGCGCGCACCGTCAGTAGTTCCCCTTCCAGGGCCGCCCCCTCGTCAAAGATCAGATCGAGATCTGCATTGCAACGGGCTACCGGGGCAATACGGTCGCGAACGTAAATGGGGCAGAAATCCCCGGGTGCGGCCTCAGTGGGCTCCGCGACATTGGCTCCCGTGTTGCCGCAAACATCTTCCACGACAAATCTCAGGTAATACTTACCGGTGTCCAGCCCCGTATACACTTGACTTTCCGAATCTCCAATTTTTTGGAAGGTTTCACTTTGGCTCTGGGGATCAAATGCGTATCCCCAAATTTCAAATTCCCAATCCCAATTCACACACTCGTTGGCAACCCGCGGAGGTGGTGGATCGATCACCGCCGCGCATCCGAAGGGCCCCGGACTGAAAACGGGCGCTTCATCATCATCCGTTTTACCGTCTTGGTTGGGATCCCAGGCTGCCGGACAACTCACCTGCGGCGGCGCCTGGTCATCGACCTGCAATATCTGCTCGTAACTGAAGGTTCCGCCATCCCAAAAATCACAGTAGTCCTGTTCCCAGGCCGTGCGCGCCTGCTCGGGAGTCAACCCAGGATAAAAGCAAGGAAAATCCGAAGGCGTGAAAAGCATCTCTCCGGGCAAACATTGCCAGCAGGAATCCCTCAAAGACCACCGGCGAATGATCTGCTCGCCGCAGTCGGTAGGGTTGGAAGTGCTGATATCTTCGTAAGTGGCCGTCAGGTTGCATTGTTCTTCGAACAGGTAAGCCCGCTGCCCAAGCCCATTCACAAAAAAGGGCGCCGATTCGGGATTGGTGACGACCAGCTCCTGCGGTAGGTAATTTTCTTCATCCCGGTAGGTGCAAAAGTCCAACGCAACCCGGCATTCAGGCAGCATGATCTGCGGGCGGGCAAAGGTGATGAGCTGACTACAGCTCCTGCGGTTGCCAAACTGATCGGCAAAAGTAAAGGTGCGCTCAATGCGGGCGCCCAAAGCATAGGGCGTGCAGAGCGTATCCGTGATCCGGTCCCGCACTGCGAGCAGCTCCACCGGGCCGCCACAGTCATCTACTACCGTTGGAATACCCGTGTAGTAAGGATAAGAGGGCGCCGACCAGGAGGCTTCCACCTGGTAAATACTGGACAGGTCGGAGCAGACGAGTGGATAAGCACCTACCTGCTCCCCCACGCCCCGTTCGTCTTCGAGGACCTCCGAAAAATCCGGACGGGAGGGATCAAAAGGCGTATACTGAGTGCGCCCATCGGCATCCTTGTACCGGTAAAGGTGCGTGACCGCCGCGGGTTGGCAATCCATTTGCGGCGGTTCGATATCCCTGACTTGCAGTGCGCCGGTACAACTTTCGCCGGTAGGCAGATAAGTAATCTCATATTGCAACTGCTGATTGGCGTAGTCGAGGACGAGGGGATTGGGCGCGGATTGATTATCGGGGGTAAAGAGTTGAATATCGTAATCACTGGCCGGCCCGTCGGTTGCTTCCAGTAGCGCATCCGGAGTCACTAGCAGCGAGCAAGTGCCGGAATCAAAAAACAGGTTGACATTGCCCCGGCAACTGATGGCGGGCGCCGCATCGGAAGCTTCGGAGGAGACAGGGGAAAAAGTATTGGGATGGGCCTCAGGAGGAAAGGCGGCCAGCAAACAACACCAGCAACCTACGAGCGTGCCGGAAATGCGAACGCGGACATTTAATCGGAAAAAGCGGACAAGCCTCCATAGCACTTCAATGGTCGCCGGAAATTTCATGAGATCCGTAATTTTGTAGAATCGCCTCAATAGTATGCCTAAATAACCTCTTCACCGAGGAATTAATGCTCGTAGTTACCTTGCGAGGATATGATCGGGGTAGGTCGGTTTGTTACAAAAATAAGATTAGTAAGAATTAAATCAAACCCCAGAGCCGGGCAAAAGTGTGGAAATGCAAGCTGGACGTAAAAATAAAAAGCCGGCGGCCCGTTTCCCTTATATCCAAAGGATTTCGGCCCATCGGCTTTTTGCTCGCCCGTATGCTTCTTTGCACTCAAGCTTCGCATACACCGCCCAAAGTGGGGTTCGTGCTTCGGGCATTAGTCATCTAATCCATTTTCACCATGCTGTGGGTGACCTGATCGCGCTCATTGCTAAGCGTAAAAAACAGTATCCCTGCGGGAAGCTCTCCCGGCCTCAATGTCCAGGTCTGAGTGCCCGCCGGAAAAGAGCGTTGGCGTTGGAGTATCGTTCTGCCGCGGGCATCCCGGATGGTGAGTAGGACTTGCCCTTCCTGCGGCAGGTTAAAGACCAGATTGGCCTGGTCGCGGAAGGGATTGGGGTATTTGGCGTGGAGTTCGAATCCCTTTTGACTGGCCTGGCCGGCGCTGTAATTGAGCTTAACCGGCAGGGGGGAGTCATCCGCAGCGTAGGCCTCGGCGACGGTGGGCTGATAGTCAATACCCACGTAGTCACTCAGCCGGCCGGGGCGTTTGGCGGTAAACACCAATTCAAAAAGGCTTTCTTCGGCGACGTAGGCGCCCCCGTCCTGCACGCGGAACCAACTCGTCGTCACCTTTCCCTGGACGGGAAAGAAGCCGTAATTTTCGGCCTGACCAATCAGCGGATGAACGCTTTCCAATTGCAACGCCGCCGTATCCAAATGCATAGTAAACTGGTATCCCTGCAAGCGCTTCAGGCCGGCGGCCCGAAGCGGTAAGCGGTAGGTTTCGCCCGCTTGCAGGAATTGATCCTCTAAGCTTAGCTCCAGCCCTTCGTCATTGGATCGAGTCTGGGCCAGCGTCGTCGTTACGCTGAAGTTGACGTCCCCGACTTTAAGTCCGACGAAGTTGGCATCCTCTATCA
>CAYWHT010000631.1:0-804 GCA_964458135.1 uncultured Saprospiraceae bacterium
TTCTCATCATAGAGGTACAAATCGATATCTCCACAATCTCCGGCGCACAATGCAGATATTGTATATTTATAGCCTTCGTAAAATTTATATGAAAAGTTGGCATCGCCATTGTCGTAAAGGTCTGCAAATTTAACCCTCCTCACTTTCTGATAGCCCTGGGGCGCCAGGAGAGTTTCCAAAGAGGAAATTTTCTTTGAAATGATTGCATTGCCCTGTCTTCCATTTTGCTTTCTGTCGATGACGTTGATAAAGGAAACACTGTTCTGCCTAGCCTCCCGGTACCATTGGTTGAATGTATTTTCGACACTAGCCGGGAGGATCGCGCCTTGTTCCTTTCTCAGGCGGGTTTTTTCTTCCTCGACCGGCCCTTTTCCCTGGGCGGGTCTTTCCAGCAAGTAGATCGTGCAAGGTTTTTCCCCCTGCCCGCTCACCGTGGCGCAATTGTAGGTAAATCTCCGGCTACCGTAAGAGGCGTTTACACGCCACCTTTCCGCCTCGTAGTCATTTTGTTCTACCCCTTTGCCTTCTGCGTAAAAGGCGCTCATTTTTTCCATGGCGCTTTCGGCGCCTTTTTTAGCGGCTGCAAGGTACCACTTGGCGGCCAAGCTGTCGTTTTGGGGCATTCGGTCATTACCGTTTTCGTAGATCTCGGCCAGTGCGAGTTGGGCTGCAGGTTGACCGTTCTCGGCGGCTTTTTGGTACCAAACCGATGCGTCGGGATCATCTGACTGGAAGCCCGCTTTCTCGCTGAGGTAGTAATCGGCCATCCGGTTTTCTCCCATCGCGCTGCCGTTTTCAGCTGCT
>CAYWHT010000631.1:814-2877 GCA_964458135.1 uncultured Saprospiraceae bacterium
TTTTCGTAAATCAGCCCTAGTTTTTCCTGGGCGCGAAGACTACCCTGATCAGCGGCTTTTGCATACCACTCCACGGCTTTTTCGAGATCCTCGTCGACCCAATCGCCCTCTTCGTACATTTTCGCAAGCCCTAACTGGGCCGGAGCAAAATCTTTTGCCGCCCCTTTCCGGAAATAAGTGAACGCCAGAGAATCGTTCTGCTCGACTTTTTGCCCCTGATAGTACAATTCTCCGAGTTGCACCATAGCTAGCGGTTGGCCAAGCCGTTCTCCTTTTTCGTACCAGTCGACGGCCTTTTCAATATCTTCTTCCACACCAATGCCATTCAGGTAAGCCGCAGCCAGATTAACGATCCCTAAAGGATGATCTTGCCGGGCGGCCTTTTGGTAGTAAGATAAGGCGAGGGTGTCGTTGGGATCAACCGAAAAGCCCCGTTGGTGCATCATCCCTAGAATGTTCTGCGCCTCCGACCAGCCCTCGCCGGCGTTTTCTTGGATTGCCGGTAATGCTTGCGTGAAGTATCGCTCCGCTTCCACCGTATCGCGGTCGGCGCCTATGCCATAATGATGAGCCCATCCAAGCCTAAAGGCAGCGGGGTCGTAATCGAACTCCATCGCTTTCTGCGCGTACTCATAAGCTTGTTTGGGAGCTTTCTCAACGCCGCTCCCCTGACTGTACATTGAGGAAAGGAAATAAAAAGCTTTTCCGGACTGGTACCGATTGGCAGCTAGTTCGTACTGCTGTAACGCACTCGGATATGCGCCACTGAGGTAGTAATTCCAAGCGGTATCTAAAATTTGATTGACCCGGTAAAAACGGTAACCCCAAATGCCGCCCCCGAGGATTGCAATAATCAGCAAGGCAATTGCTACCCGTTTCCCGGTTTGCTGTCTTGATCTATCCGCACTTTTCTCCCGATCGTCGTAGCTGGACGAATCACCCTGTACCTGCGTCTTTTCTGCCTCATCCGCATCAGGTGGAGGATAACTTCCAATATGGGTGATGTCGGAGCTATCCTCCGATTCGGTTATTGGCATAACCTGAGTCGGAGGGGCCAAGGCAACTGCTTCTTCCAAAGGAGCTTCCGGCTCCCAATACCGGAGAATCTCCTCACAACTTTGGTAACGCGATGCGCCGTCGTATGCGGTGGCTTTGCGCAACCAATTCTCCATCTTTTCGGAAACCGATGGAAGTACAAAGGGATCATCTCCAGGTTGACGGTCCATCACGGAAACCGGCTTTTCCCCAGTGAGACAGAACCAGCAAGTGGCGGCAAGGGCGTAGATATCCGTGTAGGGCCCTCGCTGCCGCTTTTCACTGTACTGTTCAATGGGAGCGTAACCATGCTTGAGAATAATCGATTGGGTAAGAGCGTGATCCGCAGAAAAAACTCTGGCGGCGCCAAAATCAATAAGGACCGCGTTGTTTTTTGGGGTTATAATAATATTTTCCGGAGAAATATCCCGGTGCAATACTCCCATCTCATGCACCGCGCTTAAGCCCCGTGCTATCTGTAAAATATATTCAAGAGCCAGGCTTTCCATTAAAGGTCCCTGATTCTTTACGATGCGGGACAGGGTTTGTCCTTCCACGAAGGACATTACCATGTAAGCCGTATTGTTTTCTTCGAAATGGTCGATGACTTGGACAATCTCGGGCACCCGGTGAAATCGGGCCAGCGTTTCAGCTTCTTGTAAAAAGCGGGTTTTAAAATGCTGAAAATTCTTCGGCTCCATTCCTTGAATGCTTAGAGTGGAACCGTCATTGCTCCGCACACACTTGCCGTTAATGAATAACTCCTTCACGGCTACCGGTATCTCAACCGTAGTAGAATAGTGGTTGTAAGCCTCTTCAATAGATATTTGTTTTTCGTAAACCGCTTTATAAGTGATGCCGAAACCGCCACTGCCCAAAGGCTTTACAATGCGGTACTTATCCTGCTTAAGTCGGTGACCTTCCTGGAGTTCATAAGAGAGCACTTCCATATCCTGATAATTAAATTAGCGATGAAATTATTAGCGCGTTCGTAAATTCATATATCGGAAGCCGAAATGTCACTGCGC
>CAYWHT010000632.1:0-1084 GCA_964458135.1 uncultured Saprospiraceae bacterium
GCCCTGATCCCCCTCGGGAAAGGCCGTAAATTTTTTGCGGAAACGCGGATGCCGCCCCACATTGGCGTTTACGGCGCCTTTATCGGCTTTCGGGTCTCCCCAAATCAACGCCAGGTAGGTGCGTTTTACCGTATGGTAAAAGAATTGCTTAGCCAGATGGCTCATCGCGTATTCGCTTTTGGCGATTACGAGCAGGCCGGAGGTGTTTTTATCGATGCGGTGCACCAGGCCCAGCCGGTCTTGGTAGTTGCCTTCCATGACGGGCAGCTCCGACATGCCGAAATGATAAGCCAGCGCATTGACCAGGGTGCCGCGACGGTGCCCGATCCCCGGATGCACCACCATGCCGGCGGGTTTGTGTACGATGAGAAGGTCTTCGTCTTCGTAGCGAATGTCCAGGGGAATATCCTGCGGCGCCACGCCCATACCTTCCCCGGGCGGGCGCGGCACGATAACGGTAATATTATCGCCGGGTTTGACCTTGTAATTGGGTTTAACCTCACCCTGGTTTACCAGGATGGAGCCCGAGCGCACTGCATTTTGAATGCGGTTGCGGGAGGTGCGTTCGAGGCGATCCATTAGGAACTTATCGATGCGGATTTGAGTCTGCTTACCGTCTACCTTAATTTCCTGATAATCGTACAGATCGTCCGAATAGCTTTCGTGCTTTTTCTGTTTTTCCGACATGATGTCAAAACACTTAGTACCGGCCTGCGCAAAGAGGAAAATTTAAATGCCGGAAGGTGTATCGAAGTTTCCGTAAAAATAAAACTTTGCGCCAAGAGCGTCAAATGGCGCTTTTTTTGGAAACAAGTAGTGGTAAGAAAGGTTGGAGCCCCAAGGCCGGGGGCTTGCCGCCGGATCACCTTTTCCGTACTTCGCCCAGCACTTTTCCGCTCATACTGTACAACTGACCTTCTTTGCTGACCATCATATCGGGACTGTGCTCCAGTTTGATGACGTACGGATAGCTGGGGTTGTTGACGGCCTGCAGGGAGCCGAGCGTGAATTTGCGTTGTCCTTTTAGTACGACAAATTCATTTTCCTTGGTAATATAATACAAGCTTTTGGGATTACGCTGGAG
>CAYWHT010000632.1:1094-2872 GCA_964458135.1 uncultured Saprospiraceae bacterium
GGGTGACGATATCGGGCAAATTCGGGGTGGGGGCTGCTGTCGTGGTGGTTCTGGGCGCCGCCGCTTCCGGATACGGGTTGTTGGTAATCTCCCATTTGAGCATCGGCTTCCAGCCAGCCGTCTTCGATGGCGAGCAGGCGTTCGTTGCGGGGCGGGTGGGTAAAAGAGCCCTGGGGGTTGGATAATACCCGGACGGCTGCTTGAGCTTCGGACAAGGAGGCGCCCATTTTGCGCAGCACGAATCCGGAGAATCGATCGGCCTCCAGTTCGGTTTTGGGGCGGCTACCCTGGCGAGTTAGCGTATGACCATTGAGATGGTGTCCAATCTCGTGCGCCAAGATACTGATGGAAGACCAGTCGGTGCGCGTACTGCGCTCTACGGATTGGATAAAGCGGGGGTTGTAGAAAATATGACGGATAGAGCCGTTAACGACGGCCGCGGCATTCGGCACATCGGCAGCCTGAATGTTGAAGTTGGATTGCAGACCGAGCACTCGCAGGATTCGGTTCATCACCTGCCGGGCTTCCTCATTGGACGCAAACTGCTGCAGCGGCACAATCTCGATATCGGCGCCACTAAAACTACAGTAGTTTTGGGCGCAGGCCCTCTCTAAAGAACCCTGCCCGAAAGCTTTCCAACTTAGCAAACACAAGAACACCAGAATCAGGGGGGCAATTCTTCTCATGGGGCAGCCTAATATTTGATACAGGAGTTATAACGTCAGAGTATGGTTGGGCTATTGTGGGGGGGAGATTTAAAATTTTCCTAATATAGTGACGGGTGGATCAGCGCATCGACAGAATAAAACATTTCCTCCTATCTTCACCCCCAAAAGCATCCTTGGTTTTTACCTGGCAAGACACCCTTTCCCTTCTCGGCGCCGCTCAGGGTTTTCTTCTGAGCCTACTGCTTTTTCGCCGCACCCGTAAGCAGCCGGCCACCCGCATCCTGGCCTGGTTTACGCTGATCTTTTCGGTGGGGTTGCTGGAGCGCTTTTTCCCCGCCGCGGTAGAAAATTTTCCATCCTTCCAGGTCATAGCGGACGGGTTGGGTGGATTGGTATTCCTCTATGGCCCCCTGGTTTATCTTTTTGTGCGCCGCCACCTGGGCAAACCGGTTGATAAGCGATCGTGGATATTGCATTTGAGTTTATTTGGGGGCTATGAACTGCTGGTAGCCGGGACGGCTTTGCTAGAACAATTCGCCTCACCTGCGCCCGGGCCGACTGCTTCCCAATCCGGATGGGTCGAATATTTGCTAACCAATCTGGTATTCTTACAAGTTTTTACCTACTGTTATTTAAGCTTGACCTTACTCCAAGGCGCACTCGATAAACCGGCAACCAAGCCCTTCCGATTTGCGTTTCAAGATCCAATCCCCTTTACCTTATGGTTGTACTACTGGACCCTCCTTCTGACCACCGTTTACTTCCTCTCCTTTCTGGGTTTGCAGCTCGCCCATTTTGGTATTTCCGTCAGCAGTGGAGTCTATGCTTCCGTTCAAATCGGTAGCGTAGTGGTTGTTTATCTGCTTTCTTACCGCGTTTTGGCCGGAGCGGTGGAGACAAAGGATGGCCCCGCCAGAAAATATCGGGGTTCCGCCCTAACGGAACCCGATAAAGACCGCTACCTGCAACAACTCCTCCATTATCTGGAGCAGGAAAAACCCTATCTCGATCCCGCTTTGACCATCGACCGGCTGGCCAAGGACCTGGGCGTTAACCGGTATTACCTTTCCCAAATTATCAACGAGCGGCGTGCCCAGCGCTTCTCGGATT
>CAYWHT010000633.1:0-2864 GCA_964458135.1 uncultured Saprospiraceae bacterium
GATATGTACTTTACCAACAACCGTAAGATCTATTTCGCCGAAAGGCAAGGGGACGGGTTCCGCGTTCGACCTCTAAGTTACGATACCGTGGGATATAACTTTTTTTCCATCGGGCTCTCGCCGGATGAGCAAACCCTCATCGCGCACGGCAACGTCACCAATGACAGCCTGCCCAAAGTGGGTGGCGGCGATTATTACTTCCTCCACCTGAACGGCCGAACCGGCGTGGATGCCATCGAGCTCCTGCCTCGTTCGGTAAATACGCCTACCTACGATATCTTCCCCGCTTTTATGCCCGACGGCTCTCTGTTGGTCACCTCTTACGGCGAGTACGAAGGCGTGGAAGCCGAGGGCCGGGCCGATCTTTACCACGCCCGTAAAGAAAATGGGGCGTACCGGGTCAGTAGCTTATCCTCCAACATCAACAGCCCGGAAGCCGAGGCGGGCGCCTACATGGACCCGCAGAAGCGCTTCGTACTCTTCCATCGCAATTCGCGCACGCCCCCGAGGTTTAGCGATAAACTTTTCATCAGCCGAAAAACGGAGGCGGGCTGGTCGGCGCCCGAGCCATTGTCCTTTGCAGTGAATGAAGCATACGGTGGCTGGTCGCCCCGCATCAGCCGCAACGGAGAGTACCTGTATTTCAATTCGGCCTTTCGGAGTACCTGGGAGGTGTACCGGCTGCCGGTATCGGAGGCGCCGGAATTGGCGGATTTTTATCTCCCGACTTTCAAAAAATAAGCGATTCTTAAACATGCAGTTTCCAAAGTACATTTCAAGCCTCCTGCTTTTTCAACTTCTTTTCATGCTCCATGCTTCGGCCGACAAACTCACCGTTTCCGGCGGCCGGGTCATCCGGCAGGGCGATCGGCATTTTATCGAATTCACCGTTGCCTGGAAGTTATCCTGGCATAACGACACCAACTGGGCGGAGGGGCTGGCGCTCCGGGCGCGCAATTACGCCTTCGACACCCGCTCCCTGCAGATGGCCAACCGCGGGTTTGGGAATTATGCGGGCCATTACCGGAACTCGGGACTGGGCTTTCCGGCCGCGCGAACGGCGGATTGATGGCAGTGGGTAAGGACTTCGTAGCTACGGAGCCCTTACCCACCACTGCCAATAAAGAAAAGCTCTAAATAACATTACGAAAACAGTATGCTATATGAAAACACTTATCACGATCACCGCCTGGTTAATTATTCCTGTTACGACCATCTGCGCTCAGCAGCCGGCGGTTCAGGATACTTTGTGGAAAACCCTGGCGCCGGGGGTCATTTCGCTACCCGATATCCGGGAGACCTCCCCCTCGATGACGGCGGATGGAAATACCCTCGTATTTGCCCGCACTAAAGACTGGGGTAACAAGGCGCCTTACATCGCCACCCGAAGCAGCCGCAATGCGGAATGGCAGGTGGAAAAACTACCATTTGCCGATACACTCTACAACCTGGCCATCTCACCCGACGGGCAATCCATTTTCTATAAGCAATACGATATGGTGGATACCTTGAAGGTAAGCCGGGTTTACAAAGTAGATAAAACAGCGGATGGCTGGGCGGAACCCCGGGAGCTCGAGAATCTTTTTAATATCAACGCCGGTTATTTTTGCCCACTCGCGGATGGCACGCTGTACTTTTTTGCGCGTCCCGAAAGTGGTAAAGGCATCTTCTATTCCAAACCACAGGGCGACGGCGCCTACGGAGATCCGCAAAGGCTAGCCGAACACGTTACCTCCTTTGACATCTTCATGCATCCTGACGAGGATAAATTCATCTATGGGGAGTACTTTAGCGATGAAGACTTCGAAGCGGGAAAGGGTAGCCGGGGATTTTACTTTTACCGGAAGACAGCCGAAGGCTGGGACGAGGGCGAATTTATTGAGGAACTACCCTACGGCTGGGGCGCTACCGTAACGCCGGATAAGCAACTGATTTTTGTGGATGCTGGAGATTTGCAGATGGCGCCGTTGGGAGCGTTGGGTATTGAGTGGACGGCGGAACAGAAAGAGAAGTAATCTTTATGATAACGGTTATGGAACATTCAGACCAACCCATCGTCGTAGAACAAACCTTTACCAAAAAGTGTGGCAAGCCATTACGGAGGCAGATCAAATGCGGCAATGGTTTTTTGAGAACATTCCCACATTCCGGCCGGAAGTAGGCTTTGCCACCGAATTCATTGTGGAGAGCCCGGAGCGTACCTTCCTCCATCAGTGGAAGATCACCGAAGTCGAGCCACCCCAAAGGATCGTGTACTATTGGTTGTACGGCGGTTATCCGGGGGAGTCGTATGTCACCTTCCAGCTTTCCGGCATGGATAGCGGTACACATTTACGGATCACTCACGCCGGTGTGGAAAGCTTTCCTCAGGAAGTCCCGGAGTTTACAAAACAAAGTTGTCAGGAAGGGTGGGATTATTTCATCGGGAACCGGTTAAAGACCTATTTGGATGGCTCGGATTGGCTTTATACAACCCCTTTAACGGAAAGCCTCTATTTTAGTAAGAGGTCGCTTGGCGTTCGCTTCAAAAGCAAAATCCAAACAAGCTCTAAACCATCCATCCATGCAAATGAAATCCTGCTTTATTGGGGTATTCCTGTTAGTAACCACCGCGCTCTCCGCTCAGGCGATAATACCTGCCGATACCAGGGCCGTCCGTTCCATCGATGGCATCGTCACCGAAATGCTGCGATTGATCTCCAGGGAGAAAGGACAATTGCCTAATCCGGAGGCAGTGCGCAACTTATTCCTGCCCCTGCAACCCTTTCTATTCTCAACCATGATCCGGCCTTCCCCGCGAACCTCCTCCTGAATTATAGTCTGACAACCCAAAATTTGTGAATTCTGACTTGCTCTTTTTAGCT
>CAYWHT010000634.1:0-2861 GCA_964458135.1 uncultured Saprospiraceae bacterium
GTGCTGGCTTACGCCGCCGATTATGGCTTCAACAATGTACTCAAGCCGCACCAACAAGACCGCATCAATGTCTGGCTCAATCCCAAAGACGCCGAGCCCCAGGGCTCGCTCTACAACCTTATTCAATCCAAAATGGCGATCAGCTCGGGGGGCATAGTCGGTAAAGGGTACCAAAAAGGCACGATGACCCGCCTCGACTACGTGCCGGAACAGTCGACGGATTTCATTTTCTGCACCATCGGAGAAGAGCAGGGATTTGTGGGCAGCGGTATTGTCATTCTTCTCTTCCTCTGGCTACTCATTCGGATTGTTCGCCTGGCCGAACGGCAGCGCGAAAGCTTTTCCCGCCAGTATGCTTACGGGGTGGCCGGCATCTTGTTTGTGCATTATTTTATCAATATCGGCATGACGATGGGTTTGATGCCCATCATCGGTATTCCGCTGCCTTTTATCAGCAAAGGGGGCTCCTCCTTGCTCGGCTTTACCATTATGATGGCGGTGCTGTTGCGGCTCGACAGTGTGCGCTACCAGGTTGGCTTTCGGTAATCTTCCTTATTTTTGCCCCTTTACAACGCATTCATGTTTAAATTTACTTTACAGCATACCGATAGCGGCACGGCGGCGCGGGCGGGCTTGATAGAAACGGATCACGGCTCCGTGGCAACACCCATCTTTATGCCGGTAGGCACCCTGGGCAGCGTCAAGGGAGTTCATCAATACGAATTGGAAGAGGAAGTGGGCGCCCAAATCATTCTCGGCAATACGTACCACTTATACCTGCGCCCGGGCCTGGACATTTTGCGGGCGGCGGGCGGGCTGCACGGCTTTAACGGCTGGCGCCGTCCCATCCTTACGGACAGTGGCGGCTACCAGGTCTATTCGCTGAGCGAGCGCCGGAAAATTACGGAAGAGGGGGTTACCTTTCGCTCCCATATCGACGGTTCTTCCCACGTCTTTACGCCGGAGAACGTAGTGGATATTCAGCGGGTCATCGGGGCCGACCTGATGATGGCGCTGGACGAATGCCCCCCTTATCCTTGTGATTATGAATACGCCAAACAATCGATGGAACGGACCCACCGTTGGTTGCGACGCTGCTGTGATCAGTTCGATCGTACCGAAGGAATATACGATTACGAACAAACGATGCTACCCATTGTGCAGGGTAGCAGTTACGACGATCTCAGGCAGGCTTCGGCGGAGTTTATCGCTTCGATGGACCGGCCCGCCAACGCCATCGGCGGCTTGTCGGTGGGCGAACCCGCCGAACGCATGTACCACATCACCGAATTGGCATGCAGTATCCTACCCACCAGCAAACCCCGCTACCTCATGGGAGTAGGCGCCCCGGTCAACCTGCTGGAGTGTATCGCCCGGGGGGTGGATATGTTCGACTGCGTGCTGCCCACGCGCAATGCGCGTCACGGAATGCTTTACACGGCGGAAGGAGTCATTAATATCAAAAACGCCAAGTGGCAGGACGATTTTAGTCCCATCGACCCCCATGGCCCCTGTACGGCCAGTCGGTTCTACCGTAAAGCCTACTTGCGGCATCTGATTCACAGTAAGGAACTGCTCGGCGCGCAAATCGCTAGCCTGCACAACCTGTCTTTTTTTCTGTGGCTGGTCGGGGAAGCCCGCCGGCATATTCTTGCGGGAGATTTCGGGCGGTGGAAAGCGGAAATGGCGCCGCGCTTGGAACGAAGGATATGAGCGTGGGTGTTGTCGATGCGTTGATGGATTGAAAGGCGATACGCCGGAATTTTTTTCCGTAAGAAGCTCTCCCGATCGAAACGGATCATTCGTACCAAACGGAATGGAATGCTAAAGACTCTCGACCGATATATTATCAAAAAATTTTTGAGGACGTTTTTCTTTACCGTGCTCATCTTCACCATGATCGCGGTAGTTATCGACTTCAGCGAGAAGGTGGAAGATTTTATTGAGACCGACATCACGACGCGGGAGATCGTTCTGGGGTGGTATCCGAGTTTCATTTTGTTTGTGGAAGGCTTACTATGGCCTCTGTACACTTTGATTGCCGTTATTTTCTTTACTTCCCGCCTGGCGTATAATTCCGAGATCATTTCCATTTTCAATGCGGGGGTGAGTTTCCGGCGCCTGTTGGCGCCCTATCTGCTTGCCGCGACCCTCGTTGCTTCCATGCTTTTGGTCGGCAACCATTGGATCATTCCCAACGGCAATAAGACCATGCTGCGCATTGACTATACCTATCTTTCCGACAACGAGGACGAAGGCAAATCCCGGGATGTGCACATGTTTGTCTCGCCCGATACGAAGATATACGTGAAGAGCTACCGCAAGCGCGACAGCAGCGCCCGCGACTTCCGGGTGGAGCGTTTTGAAGACGACCGCTTGGCGTTTCTGCTCAAAGCCCGGAGCGCGCAATGGATGGGGCCGCCCGATAATTGGCGGTTACAGGATTACGAAATACGCCGCTTTGACGGCAGAGACGAAGAGCTGATACTTGGGCATGGGCAGCAGATGGACACCACCCTCAATCTTACGCCCCAGGATTTTGTCGATTACAAAAACCAGCAAATCCGAATGACCACGCCGGAACTACAAACGTATATCCAGCGGCAACGGGAGCGAGGGGTTGGTAATACCAAGAAATATGAGGTGGAATACCACCGGCGCACGGCCGAAGCTTTTACCATCTACATCCTGACCATCATCGGGGTTTCCCTGGCCGCGAGAAAGGTGCGCGGCGGCATGGGCCTGCACCTAGCCCTGGGCGTTGGCCTGGGCGCGGTATTTATCTTTCTTTCCCGCTTTTCGATCGTCTTTGCCACCGGGCAGTCGATTCCCGTTTTGGTGGGCATTTGGTTGCCCAATGT
>CAYWHT010000635.1:0-2860 GCA_964458135.1 uncultured Saprospiraceae bacterium
GAAGCTAAAAAGAGCAAGTCAGAATTCACAAATTTTGGGTTGTCAGACTATAACACTACCACATCCAAACGTGCTCTCTATGATCTTATTCGATTTTTCTAATTTATCCCGTCTCCTCCAATTTCAAAACATCGGTGATCCCGTCATGGGCGGCCGCTCGCGCAGCGAATTGGCGATGGTGGACGGCGTATTGCGTTTTTCCGGCGAGCTTTCCCTGGCCAATAACGGCGGTTTCGCTTCCAGCTACATTCGGGGGCCCTTCCCGAATTTGGAGGCCTACAGTCGCTTTCAATTGCGGGTGATGGGTGATGGTAGGCGGTATGGCTTTAGCATCAAATCGGTCATTTCGGCGCCCTCGGTGGTGCACCGGCATTATTTTGACACCGCAGCCGGGGAATGGATCGACCTGACCATCCCGATCGCGGAAATGGCGCCGCGGCGGCGGGGGCAACTGCTGTCCCCATCAGTACGGGTGAAAAAAAGCAGGATTACGGAAATGGGGTTCATCAATGCGGATAAGGTGGAAGGGCCCTTTGAATTGTGGGTATCCCGAATAGAGGCATTAAAATAGAATATGGGTTGAGGTTGGAAATCTTGTATTGATAGGTTCGACTCCGATCAAAGATCTTCCAGATTACTCAACCAATTGCTCAGCATCTCACTAGTTCGCCTGGCCAGTCCGTCACCGTAGCGCCGGGTGTCGGCCCGCAGGGTGTCGGCGGTGGTTTCCGGAACGCGGGCGAGTTCGAAGGCGTGCCCGACCAGCCAGTGCTCGATATTGTTCGGATCGAGTTCCGGGTGGCACTGAAAAGCCAGTACATAATCGTCCATACTAAAAATTTGGTGGGCGTAGAGCTCGGTGGAGGCAAGGAGCGTAGCGCCTTTCGGCAAATCAAAAGAGTCGCCGTGCCAGTGAAACATTTGCGCCCCGTTTTCGGCCAGCGGGGCTAGCGCGCTTTGTTTACCGGCTTCCGTGAGCTGTATGGGTCGCCAGCCCACTTCCAGACCGTGTTCTCCGGGATATACGCGGGCTCCGGCGACGTGGGCGATGATCTGGGCGCCCAGGCAGAGCCCGATCATCGGCTTTTGGTGCTTCAATCGGTGCGCGACTAGCTCCGATTCCCAGTCTAAAAACGGATAAGCCTCATGGTCGTATACCGCTAACGGACCACCCAGCAAAATCATCAAATCCGCATCCCGGGCCGGTGACAAATCATCCACCGGGGCTTCCAGGTAATGGATGCCGTATCCCGCTTCCCGGATCGGATCGGCAAAGGAACCGAGGTCTTCGAAATGAAGGTGGCGGATGGCGTAGCAGGTTTTGGACATATCTAAAAGGGTTTATTTAGCTTAACAAGATAGGGTATTACCAGTTGAGTTGGCGGGATGGGATCAATTTCTTAGCCCGAATGATGCGTGAGTTTTTCGTAGGGAGCGGCGCAAATGGTTGCCAGGCCTGGTCGCTCGCAGGAATGAGCCGCGTTGAGCAGCGAATGACGAGGACGGCCAGGAATGGCGCCGCGTAATAGATCAATTCATGCATCATCCGGGTTAGTGCTTTTGATGCCGGAAATGATCAGGTTTGGGTGCTCACGAAGCACTACTATGGGGCGCAAAAATGGTGAAGGGAGGTTCCGCAGAGGGTCATTTGCAGGCCAAAGGGTTTACCTGTGGAATTCGCAGAGCGACTATTCCACAGGGTAAACTCCCAACAAGCTCTTGATAAATTGGCAAGCCCCGTTCAACATTTATCGGCTTTCAAGTTTCTATTTTAAAAAACCCATGAATTCATTCCTCACCCATCCCGATAAAATGCTCTTCCCGGATTCCGGTATCCGCAAAGCGGATCTGGCAAAATACTACCACAAACTTAGTAAATATATTCTGCCTTACATTCGTAATCGCCCGATCAGCGTATTCCGTTGTCCGGAGGGAATAAAAGGGGAATGTTTCCTTCAGCGGCACCACCGCAAAGGATGGCCCGAGCCGGTGCAATCGATTCCGATCACCGAAGAAGATGGAGAACAAGCGCCCTATTTAATGATAAAAAGCCGGTCGGGCTTGCTAGCTCTCGTTCAGATGAATGTCTTGGAGATTCATCCCTGGGGCGCCCGCTTCGGCAAAGTAGAAAAGCCCGATGTGTTGATTTTGGATATCGACCCCGGTGACGATACGCCCTGGCCGCAGGTGATCGAGGCCGCCTGGGAGATTCGGGAGCGTTTGAGGGATTATAAGCTGCAATGTTTCGTCAAGACTACCGGGGGTAAGGGATTGCACGTGGTGGCGCCCCTGCAGCGCCGCCAATCCTGGGAACGGCTCAAAAGCTTTGCCCGGCAAATCGCCCTGCGAATGGAAGCCGACCGGCCCGGCCGGTACATTACCAACCCCCGTAAATCAAAACGGACCGCCAAAATATTCATCGACTACCTCCGCAATGAACGTAGCGCTACGGCGATTGCGCCTTATTCCGTTCGCGCCCGGGCGGGAGCGCCGGTAGCAACGCCCCTGGCCTGGGAGGAATTATCAGATTTGGAAAATGCTCAGGCCTATCAGTTAAGTAGCCTACCCAGGCGTTTAGACCACTTGCGTCAAAACCCTTGGAAAGGCTATAATGGGCTCCGACAATGGATCACCAAGGCAATGGCGCCTGAGCATTCTTGAGGGTTCGATGAAAATGGGGGGCAAAATAGCAGAAAAACAAGCTATGGACATTGCCTCGCCTCTAAAAACCATCAAGCGCACCTCCCGAGGCACTACTTTTTAACGCAGCGAGGCGGAACTCCGAGGAGCGAAGTGACGATCAGCGAAACTATAGTCTGACAACTCAGGATTTGTGAAAATATGACGCCGCTATTTTTTC
>CAYWHT010000636.1:0-2857 GCA_964458135.1 uncultured Saprospiraceae bacterium
AGGCGGAAAAAGAGCAAGTCAGAATTCACAAATTTTGGGTTGTCAGACTATAGATCGCCCGCTTGGGCAAATCCAACAATGAAAAACTCCCCAATTTTAAGAAGAGCTTGTTATCAAAGCGTTAAAACTGTCTGCACATTGACGGGGTTAATCCCGAAATTATTGAATTTGTACCGTCCCCTTTACAAAATGGCGTAATTTTGCAGCTATTAAGCTAATATTAAAATAAAAGTTAGTTGCAATGAAAAAACTAGTCCTTGTATTGGTTGCTATCATGAGCGTTTGCAGCTCGGTAGAACTTCAAGCCCAACTCCAAACGCCGGCGCCCAGCCCGATGGCTAAGCTGACCCAAATGGTAGGCCTGACGGAGGTGACGATCGAATACTCCCGCCCCGGGGTCAAAGGCCGGGAAATTTTTGCCGAAAATGGCCTGGTCCCCTACGACAAAGTATGGCGTACGGGAGCGAATGCCGCCACCAGGTTCAGCTTCAGCGAAGATGTAACCCTGGGCGGAGAAGCCCTGGAGGCCGGCGAATACGCCGTATTGACCAAGCCCGGCGCCGAACAGTGGGAAGTGATGCTCTTTCCCTACGAGTCCAGCAACTGGGGGAGCTACGTGGATAAGGATCCCGCCGCCAAGTTTATGGCCGAGCCCCAAGCAATGGATGTGATGGTGGAATCCTTCCTCATCGACCTCAACAACCTGCGCAGCGGCAGCGCCAACATCATCATGGCCTGGGCCAACACCATGGTGCCCATACCCCTGGAAGTACCCACCGACGAACAGGTCAGCGCCCAGATCGAGCGCGTAATGGGAGGACCAACGGCCGGTGACTACTACGCCGCAGGTTCTTACTACTTCGAAACCGGTAAAGACATGGACAAAGCCCTCAAGTGGGTGCAGAAAGCCAACAAAATGCAACCCCGCTTCTGGACAATGCGCACCGAGGCCCTCATCCTGGCCGAAATGGGTAAAGAGAAGGAAGCCATCGCCACTGCCCAAAAATCGATGGAAATGGCCGAAAAAGCCGGCAATGAAGACTACGTGCGCATGAATAAGAAATCGATCGCCGAGTGGAAGGGGGGCATGTAAAATTTGCGGTGGTAGAGATCTATCGCCGAAAGAAGCCGCAAAATTAGTTCCCGAGGAACTACCCTAATACAAGTCAATAAATGCTGTCGCACCTACGGGCTGCGGCAGCATTCTTTTTGCCCTGCCACTTTTGAATAAAGTCAGGCGTGGCAAGCCATCGCTCGCCTCAATCCCCCCAATCCGAATACAAAAACGAATAGCCTAAATCCCGTTTGACCTTTTCATTGGAAACGATTTTGTAATTCGCCGGTCCGCCAGGCTGAAAAGTAGGCGGCTCCAATCCGAGTGCGCGGGCTTGCTGCGGATAAAATGCCCGCTTCGTTGGGTGGGCGTCGGCGCAGACATTGTACACTTCCCCCCATCTTTCCTGCCGGATAATCTCGTAGATGATGCGGATGCAATCGTCCCGGTGCACTAGGTTGACGGGAGCGTCGCCGTTGGGTAAATCCTTGCGGCCGGCGAGAAAGCCGCCCGGTTGGCGGTCGCCGCCTACCAGGCCCGCCAGCCGCAAGATGGTGGCGGGCAATTCACTTTGGGAACGGATCACTCCTTCCGCGGCGAGTAGAGCCCGCCCTCCCGCCCGCGCGGGATTGGCCGGATCGGATTCCCTGACCCAATCATTGGTATTGCCGTAAACGCCGGTGGAACTGATAAACAACAAACGCCGGACATCACCCCTGACCGCCGCCTCCAGAACGGTCGCCACCTGAGCGGGATACCGCTGTTCAACATCCTCACGTTTCCGGCCCGGAGGCAGGGTGAGCACCACAATGCCGGAACGAAAGAAATCGGCGTACGCCTTGTCATCCGGCTTTAATTCTCCCAGTTCCAGCAAATAAGGTCTAATGCCGGCCCGCCGGATTTCCTCCAGTCTTTCCGTACGGGTCGTGGAGCCCAAAACGGAAAAGCCTCGCTCCAACAAAAAACGGCCCAGGGGCAGCCCCAGCCAGCCCGCGCCCAACAGACTTACGGAAGCGGAAACAGTTTGCTCCAAAGTATTTATTTTTCTATATTAACAATTGACTTGCGAAAGTACTGAAAAAGTAAAAAGAGCCGGCTTGACGCCCAGAAAAGCCCCGGTAAAATGTCTGCGGCCTGCTTTAAAGAAGCATTCGAGTAAACAAGGCGTCTCTCCAAAGCATTTTTTTATTAAACCCGTTCTTGCAACGCAGCACCATCATGCATTCGCCCAAAAATAAAAATCTTTATCGCCCGATCAGTTGCAGCTTTTACGATAAGCTCGAAGCACGGGCAACGTTGGGAAGTACTTGTCACATTCCCTATTGGGATAAATCTCGCAAAGAACAGGTGCTCAAAGGGCGCATTCTCAACTTGTACGCCCTACAAGGAGAAGCGTTCCTCAAAATGGAGGGCGGATTCACCTTGCGTTTGGATCAATTGATTGCGGTGAACGGGCGGGAAAGAAGGAATTACTGCTGACGCATTATGAGCGACGATTCAATATTTAATCCGGAATACCAGAATGGGGATCTTGACAGTAAAATCGTAGTGGCCCTGGAGCGCATTGCCGAATCTTTTCGGGTGATGCTGTGGAATCAGAGCAAGCTTACGGGGCTCAGCCCGATCCAACTGCAAATCCTGGTTTTTTTGAAGTACCATCCGCCCCAGTACGCCAAAATAACCCAACTGGCGCGGGAGTTTAACCTGACCAAACCGACGTTCAGCGATGCGGTCCAGGTGTTGAGGCGCAAAGAATTGGTCAACAAAGTTCCCGAAGCGACCGAGACCCGAAGCGACAGCCTT
>CAYWHT010000637.1:0-1662 GCA_964458135.1 uncultured Saprospiraceae bacterium
TGAAATTCCCTAACCTTCACCTCCCCACCCGCACCGCCCACCACCTGCGCGGCTACTTCGGTCGTCTCTTCCGCGAGCATTCCCCTTTGCTGCACAACCACTACGCCGACGGCAGCCTGCGTTACGGTTACCCTTTGGTGCAGTACAAGGTGGTGGATGGCGTGCCCATGCTCGTCGGGTTGGGGGAGGGGGCCCAACTGCTGGTGGATTTGTTTTTGCGGTTTGACGAATTGGAGATCGACGGGCAGGCCTACCCGCTGCACCACAAGCATATCCAGTGCCGGGAAGTGGACATGGGCTATACCGACGTATTGCGCCGCTACGAATTCCAAACCCTCTGGATGGCGCTCAACCAGCGCAACTACCGCGAATACCAGGCCGAAAACGACGAGCAACGCCGGGCCCACCTCATGCGCATCCTGCGCGGCAACATCCTTTCCGCCTTCAAGGGGCTGGGGCTCTGGCTGGAACCCCACCAAAAAATCCTCTGCCAGCCGGTGGTGCGGGAGCGGCAGACCCAATTCAAAAATCAGCCCATGCTGGCCTTTACCGGACATTTTACCACCAATGCGCTGCTGCCCCCCTGGATCGGATTGGGCAAAGCCGTCTCGCGCGGTTTTGGCGTCATCCGGCCCGCTGACGGTAATTGACAATGCGCTGCTTTACCTTGGCGGAAAAGCAAAATACCGCCATGCAATTGTACCTCAATTCCTATGGAACTTACCTCCACGTCAAAGACGCCCTCTTTGAAGTGCGGGCGCCCCAATCCGACGGGCCGCCCCTAAAGCGGCACTTTGCCGCCCATAAGGTGACCTCCATCATCCTGACCACTTCGGCCGCCCTGAGCACTGACGCCATCCAATTGGCCCTCCGGCACAATATCGACATCGTCTTTGCCGACGCCCACGGATTTCCCACCGGTCGCATTTGGCACGGCCGCCCGGGCAGCACCACCAAAATACGCAAGCGGCAGCTGGAGGCCAGCCTCAATGCCGAAGGGGTGCGCTGGGTGATCGGCTGGCTCGACCGCAAACTGGACAACCAGATCGCCTTTATCAAAAACCTCAAAAAGCACCGCGCCCCGCAAGCCGACTTCCTCAACGAAAAGATCGCCCGCATCGAAAGTTTGCGCGACAGCGTACGCCTGCAGGAAAATGCTCCAAGCGTAGAGGCGGCGGCGGATACTTTACGCGGACTGGAAGGCACGGCCGGGCGATTGTTTTTTGACACCCTGAGCAAGGTGTTGCCCCGCGCTCATCAGTTTGCGGGGCGCAGCTACCGCCCCGCCCGGGACCCCTTCAACGCCTTTCTCAATTACGGCTACGGCGTGCTCTACAACCGCGTGGAAAAGGCCCTGATGGTGGCCGGGCTAGATCCCTACCTGGGCTTCATGCACCGCGACGACTACAACCAGAAGAGCATGGTGTTCGATTTTATCGAGCCCTACCGCATTTACGCGGATAGCGTAGTGTTCCGGCTGTTTGCCGGCAAGCGGGTCAATCAAGCGCATACCGATGGGCTGGCCAACGGCGTGACCCTCAATACCGACGGCAAGCAACTGCTGATCGAAAAGCTGAACCACTACCTGGAGGTGGAAAAAATCCGCTACCGGGGTCGCAATCAGAGCCGCGCCAACGGCTTGCAGATGGACGCCCACCAATT
>CAYWHT010000637.1:1672-2855 GCA_964458135.1 uncultured Saprospiraceae bacterium
CTGATCGGCAAAGACGGCGGTCAGCCCCAAACGCAAGAATTATGATCGCCTGGGTGCTATACGACATCCAAAACGACCGCGCCCGCAACCAGGTCGCCAAGCTGTGCAAGCAAGCGGGGCTTTACCGCGTGCAACTGTCGGTATTTCTGGGTACGCTCGACGAGCACCAGAAAGATACGCTGGAACTGCAACTGGAAGCCCTCATCCAACCCGAACGGGATAAGGTGTACATCTTCCCCATGTCGCGCCGCGAATTGCAACAAACCGTATTGCTCGGCCAGGCTTTTGACAAAAAGCTGGTGAAGGATGAAGTGAGGGCGCTGTTTTTATAAAATCCGGAACGATGATCAGTCTGACGCCATCACATATCATTCAATACCTCTATTGCCCGCGCTTCACGTATTTTGAGCACGTTTTATCCATTCCGCAATACGAAGAAAAGCATTACAAGGTGATGCGGGGCCGCCATTTGCACGAGGAGCGCCTGGCCCACAATCGCGATTACCTGCGTCGTCGCCTGGGCGTGACGGCGCGCCACGACGACCAGTATCTGACCAATGAACTGCTGCGCGGCCGCATCGACGAGGTGCTGGAGCTACGGGACGGCACGGCCGCCCCGCTGGATTACAAATTCGCGCAGTACAAAGACCGGGTATTCAATACCTACAAAACACAGTTGTATTGCTACGCCTGGCTGATAGAAGAAAACTTCGGTCGGCCGGTGGATCGCGGATACCTCGTCTACACCCGGAGCAAGAACAAGGTGGTGGAAGTGCCGGTAGAACCGGCGGATAAGGAACGGGTGCGGGAAGCCGCCCACGCCATTTTTCGCATCATTGACCAAAATCGCTTCCCGCGGGCTACGCGTTTTAAACGAAGATGCTTAAATTGTACCTACCGGAACATATGCGTAAAATAGTTTCCGGGGAGCAATTTATTCGGCTGCGTTCCGAAAAAGGGTTTAAAAGCCTGATGATCAGGTTAAAATCGTTTCGGAAAGGAGACGGAAACCTGCTCCCAAAACGTTCTTTGACAGATGGGATCTTGGATTTTTTAGGCAGGTAAATCAAAGGTTATCGCTTGAAAATCATATTTTTGCAGGAGTAGACGCCATTAGGTGAGCATTCCAGGATAAGAAGGATTGAAACATAGTATCTACTGATGACATGTTGTTAAACATAGC
>CAYWHT010000638.1:0-1633 GCA_964458135.1 uncultured Saprospiraceae bacterium
ATCGTAATCGGCCGACCAGTCGCTGTTGAGGAAGTTTTCGTCTATCGAAACAAAGATATATCCCTTACTGGCGAGCAACTCGCCCAGGTAGGCGTAGCCCGGATCGGAATATTCCCGCATCAGGTGGTTGCCGTGCACCATCAGCACCAGGGGGTAAGGGCCGTCGCCCGCCGGGTGCCAAACCCGGCCGTTGAGGGGGAGTTCCCGCCGGTCGAAGCCCCAAAAATTATTGCGCAATTTAGCGCGCCATCCTGTAGGCTCGTTGAGAAAAGGCGCCCCGTCCACCGTCTTGGTTATTAGGTCGGCGCCTTCGCCAAATTCCTCGCGCCGATCTTCTCCACTGCCGTAGGTCAGGCTGCGTACGCCCATCCTCCCCGGCTCGCTGGGATCGGGCATGTTCAGCTCGGATTGGTTGGCGTAAATACCGGGATCCAGATCGAGCAGGTGTTCCGTGTTGCCGGGATTGCCAATCCACATAAAATAGTAGACCATCCCGATGATGGCGCCAAGGCCCAATGCCGTCGCCCCCACCCGCTTAATATCGGAGGCATGGCGAAATTCCGAGCCGGTAAATTCCGCGATCACCCCACCCAGGATGGCGGGCGCCAGGATAAAGGGCAATACGAGCAGCCAACCGATTTCCGGATTTCCAACCATAAACACCAGCAGCACAATAAAGCCGGCTAACAAAAAACCAAAGAGAAAACGCTGCAGCTGGGCGATAAGTTGAATTGCCAACATAAGCAACAACCCACCAACGGCGTATAGTACGGCTCCGATTACGGCTCCGCTGAGAAAGTCGACGACCAATCCGTAGCGCGATCGAAGCAGATAGGCGCCTAGAACGCCCATGTAGAGGACGACCGCTACCAGTCCGCCAAGCACAGCACCGCGACGGGCGCGACGGGTGGGAGCAAAACGCCGAAAAAACTGGGCTACGCGTTGGTAATAGGGATCAATTCGGGATCGAATTTGGGAGAATTCATTGCCAAGATTTCGCAGGAGGCTCATGCCGGGTTTCAATTTTTTGGTTAGAAAGATTATAGGCCGCCAACCCAAAATTTGTGAATCCTGACCTGGCAGACTATATCTACGGGTCAATATAATACTCCCCCGCCGAAACCCGTAATGAAAGGGCGTCCAATTTGACCGTTGATTGGGAATAGTAGATGGAAAAAAGAGGTTGCACGAGCTTCCCCCCTTACATTCAAATTCTTTCGTAGATTTCGTTCGCTCCGGGTCCATAGCCTGCCCAACCAAAATTTGGGAATGCTTACCTAGTGCTTCGGGCACTAGCAGGCTATAATGCCCCCCCCCTCTCTACTGCCGCACCACCAAAGTCCGGTAGACTTCCCGCGCGCTTTGCAATTTCAGCACGTAGGTTCCCGCTCCCATGCCATTCAGGTTGAGCGGAAGATTAGAGCCGTCGATGCGTTCGACGGCTTGCCGGTACAGTTCGCGACCGTTGAGATCGTAGAGGGATAATACCCCCTCTTGCCCTTCCAATTCGGGCAATTCAAGGGTGAGGGGGCCGTTGCTGGGATTGGGAAAAGCGCGCAACGGCCGGCCCGTTATTTCCGGAGCCCGGGTGGAGGTTAGGAGTGCGTTCCACCCGATTTCCCGCATAATTCCC
>CAYWHT010000638.1:1643-2850 GCA_964458135.1 uncultured Saprospiraceae bacterium
AATTGGAAGGTGCAAAAATTCTGGGGTTGCGGTTGTCGTTGAAGTCGGCGGCCGTGGGGCTGTCAAAAAACAGGTTGTTACCAGTAAAAGCATCCAGTAATTCTTTAGAGGGATTGTCAAATAGCACCGGATTGGTGAGCTGGCGCTCGTTGCCCGTAACCAGGAATTCATCATAGATAAAGGGAATGTCATTAAGCCCCAGCATACCCGTAGTATCCGTAGCGGTAGAGGAAGAAAGAAAACCGAGCCCGTGGCCTAATTCGTGCAACACTACCGTGGCCAAATCAAAGCGCCCGCGAGGGGTGTTCCCGTCGGTTCCCAAGTACCAATCGATCTGGTTATTGACGCGCACGACAATATCGGGATTGCTGTTTTCATTGAGGGGATCCCCGACAATGGCTTCGGCCAGAGCGACCGGATACCAGATAAAAGGGTCGGGAGCGCCCGTAATACCGCGGAACAGGGTAGTAGGTCCGGCGGCGGCCAGGGCCTGTTGCTCCAATTCCATCCAGTTGACCTCTACCCGGATGGGCACCTCCGAAGTCAGCATGGTCTCCCATATCTCAGAAGCAAAGATAATCGGCGCCCGCACCGAATCGGGAACGTCAATAAAATCAAAGGAAAAAGAAGAGCGGGGCTCTCCCCCTTCCGAAAAAGCTTGCGGCGGATCTATATAGTATTGCTCAGCAGTGTCATTCCAATAGCAGGTAATGGTGTCTCCGGGATGGGGAACCACCTGTCCGGCCAAATGGCAGCTAAAAAGCAAGCCAATGACGATGGGGAAATAAGGGCGTAGATCAAACATGATATAGCGTGTTTATTCATTGCAAATTTCGGCAGGGTATAAGTAGGGAAAAAGATATCCGGGCTTTCGTCGCCATGAAGATGCTTAAAAGCGCGCCCCGAAGACAAAAGGAAGTGGCAGGGTCGCTTCCTGAAGGGGAGAAAGCACCCTGCCTAAATGCACGGAATGCAACCGTATGCTTTAAAGTTAAAAAAGATTGAGAGGGGGGAATGTATTTATGGCCAAAAAATCTTCTTCGCGCCGGTTCCGATGACGGCGTCTTGCTAACCTGCCGGGCCTTCAGTGCTTAGTTGCACCGGCCTCCGTCAAAAAATTTAACGATAATTTAAGATCCATGTAACCGGAATATTATAGTCTGACAACCCAAAATTTGTGAATTCTGACTTGCTCTTTTTAGCTTCG
>CAYWHT010000639.1:0-2845 GCA_964458135.1 uncultured Saprospiraceae bacterium
CCCCGAACCCGGCAATCAGGAAGAGGCGCCACCCCTGCAGATTCGCACCAACCTGGACGAAACGGTTTTTTTCCGACCCGAACTGCGCACCGATGCAGACGGCAGCGTCCTGATCAGCTTTACCATGAACGAAGCGCTCACCCGCTGGAAATTCCTCGGTTTGGCCCACACCAAAGACTTGCTGCAAGTAGGTGCGACTAGCCGCGAAATCGTCACCCAGAAGGAGTTGATGGTGCTGCCCAATCCGCCCCGCTTTGTGCGCGAAGGCGACGAAATCGAATATACCGCCAAGGTAAGCAACCTTTCATCCGACACCTTGCGAGGAACGGCAACCCTGGAGTTGTTCGATGCTTTGCGCGAAACATCCGTAGACGAGCACCTGGGCAACACCCAAATGGAGGTAGCCTTCGTGGCGCCCCCCGGGCAATCGGCCCGCTTGTCCTGGGATTTAACTATTCCCGAAGGAGAGCTAACGGCATTAAAACACCGGGTAATCGCGCGGGCCGGCCAATACGGGGATGGCGAAGAAGATGTGTTGCCCGTACTCACCAACCGGGTGTTGGTGACCGAAACGCTGCCGATGACGGTCCGGGCGGGAGAAAAGGAAAAATTTGAGCTGGATAATCTAGCCCGCAATACCTCCGAGACGCTGACCCACGAGCGGCTGACGCTGGAGTTCACCACCAACCCCAATTGGTACGCCGTCAAAGCGCTGCCTTACTTGATGGAATATCCCCACGATTGCACCGAACAAGTCTTTAACCGTTATTACGCCAACGCCGTTGCCGGCCTCATCACCGAAAAAAATCCGGCCATACGGCGGGCCTTTGATCAGTGGAAGGATACCGACGCCCTGGAAAGCAATCTGCTGCAGAACCAAGAGCTGAAAGCCGTACTGATTGAAGAAACACCCTGGGTGCAGGAAGCCCAAAGCGAATCCGAACAACGGGCCCGCCTGGCCATGCTGTTCGATTTGGAGCAAATGCGCCGGGAGCAGCAAAAGACCTTTGATAAGCTGGTGGAGCAACAAAATGCCGATGGCAGCTTCTCCTGGTTCCCGGGCGGGCGCCCCAATCGCTACGTTACGCAGTACGTACTGGCCGGATTGGGGCATCTGAAAACGCTGGGCATCAACGATTGGCGGGAACAGCCCGCTGCACGGCAGTTGCTGGAATCCACGGTGGCTTACCTCGATCGCGAACTCTTGAGCCAGTACCAGCGGCTTCAGAAAATGGTGGAAGAAGGAAAAGCCGACCCGCAAAAGGATCATCTCAACGCCTTGACGATCCATTACCTCTACGCCCGCTCCTTCTTTGAAGAGATTCCGCCCTCCGGTGAATTGAAAAAAGCGCGGGATTACTATTTGCGGCAAGCTGAAGAATACTGGCTCAATAAAGGCGTCTATCAAGAGGGGATGATCGCATTGGCGGCCGGCCGCCACGGCAAGGAAAAGCTCGTGGAGCGCATCGTCAAATCGCTCGAAGAGCGGGCGATCCGCAATCCGGAATTAGGCATGTACTGGAAATACGACCGGGGCTACTACTGGCACGAGTTGCCGATCGAAACCCACGCCCTGCTCATTGAGTTGTTCACCACCAATGGTCAGGAGGAAGCCGTTCAAGAGATGAAACTATGGCTGCTCAAAAACAAGCAAACCAACCATTGGAGCACCACCAAAGCTACGGCCGACGCCGTTTACGCCCTGTTAGTGCAGGGCGTAAGCGCCTCTGATGCGCCCCTGGCCGAGGGAGAAGCTATGGACCTGGATTTTGCGAACGTCAAGAAGCGCGCTTATAAGAAAGCATTGAAAGCTGCCGAGAGGGAAGCCGAAGCGGGCTCGGGTTATTATAAAGTCTCCTGGTCCGGAAATCAAATCGATGAAGATTGGGCCGAAATTAAAGTGCGCAACCCCAATGCCCAAATTAGCTGGGGGGCCATGTACTGGCAGTATTTTGAGGATCTCGACCGGGTGGAGCGTTTTGAAGAAACGCCGCTGCAACTGAAAAAACAACTGTATCGGGAAAAACAAAGCCCGCAGGGCCCCATCCTGGAACCCGTTGCGCCAGACACGGAGCTTCATCCCGGCGATAAACTCGTTGCGCGCATGGAGCTGCGGGTAGACCGGCCCATGGAATTTGTGCATCTCAAAGACCTGCGGGCCAGTGGCCTGGAACCTTTGACCGTGCTGAGCCGCTATCGCTACCAGGACGGATTAGGCTACTACCAAAGCACCGGCGATGCCGCCACCCATTTTTTCTTCGATCAGCTACCGCGCGGAACCTACGTATTTGAATACCCGATGCGCGTGGTGCACCAGGGCGACTTTTCCAACGGGATGGCTACGATCCAATGCATGTACGCACCGGAATTCAGCAGTCATTCGCAAGGGGTGCGGCTGAAAGTGAGCGGTGGCCATCGGGCCGGCGGTGCATTGGAAAGCCGGCGCAACTAAGATGCCCCTGCATTGAGCGTCGCGTACGCTTATTTGGTCGAGATTTTGTGGAAAATGCCGGCCAATCCATTACATTATAGTCTGACAAGTTAGCATTCACAAATTTTGGGTTGGTAGACTATAACCAACAAAACGATCAGCTTTGAAAACCAGAAAGCTATTCGAAAGAGCCGGAAAGGAGCTAAAAAAAAGATTTATGGAGGATCCAAAGTTTTCCGAAAAGGCCAAGCACGCGGATACCGTTATTCGCAACCACGTTTTATTGTCTATGGGGGCGGGACTTATCCCCGTACTCCTTGCCGATATTTTCGCGGTAAGCGCCATGCAACTCGATATGATCCGCCAGCTGTGCCGGGTGTACGATCGCGACTTTACCGAATCCCAGGGCAAAGC
>CAYWHT010000640.1:0-2841 GCA_964458135.1 uncultured Saprospiraceae bacterium
GGACGGCCAGGAATGGCGCCGCGTAATAGATCAATTCATGCATCATCCGGGTTAGAGTTTGTAGCCATCAGGAGCGTTAAATATTAAAAGTTATTTGGCGCATCCTTAGATGCAGCCGGTTTGTAGCACGAGTGTGCGTTAAGGATGGCTGGGCGCTCTGCAGGAGCCGCCTTTTATGGGGATGCACAAGAAACCGGCGGGACGCTCTATCCGGCTGCCCCGCCGGGGCGCTATCCATTCAACTCGCGATTTCGCCTTACTATCCCCCCCATTCCATCGTCTCAATCATCTTCAACGCATCCTCGCGCACAAACTCAAAAACCGGGGCAATCGAGTCCGGGCGGGCCTTGGCGTTGAAGTACAGCGCTCCCCGCAGGAAATGATCCGTGCTATCCGTCAAGTAGAATTGAAAGTTGGAAGCCGCAGGGCCTTCGATTTCGAAAACGAAACCGTAAACTTCGGCTTGCGGCCGGCTGACGCGACGCTCTCCGATATAATTGGCCCGCTTCTTGTGCCAGTCCACCATCTCAAAGGCATCCCGTTTGAGTTCCGCCAGGGACTTTTGTTGGCCTAACTCGTAATAACTACAGTAAATACGGCTGTCAAAGTGTGGAAAATAAATATCAAACCAGCAGGGGTGGGCGGGCTTTTCGTCGAAATAATCCGTATCCTGCTGGATCTCGGCGTAAACCGGATACTGAAAGGTGAAATTACAATAATCCTCGTCAAAACTACGGTATTCGCGCTGCTCCGGGTAATTGACTTTGGGATAGCCGCGGGGCTTGGGGGTATATGCATCATCATTCTGGCAAGCGGGCAGCAGGAGAGCTGCCGTCAAAACGAAAAATAGCAATAAGCCGCGGTCGGATATTGGATTCATAAAAGCTTACAGATTGATTTGGTATTTCGGTAGGGTGATCTTCAACTGTTCAATACGACGTTTGCTTACCGAAACGACCCGGAAGGTGAAATGATTGTACTTTATTTCGGTGTCTTTGGGAGGAATGCTGCCGTATAACTCCAGTATGAGCCCGGCCAAAGAGTCGGAATCGCCCTTCACTTCATCGAAGGTGGAGGTATCCAGGCCCATTACGCGGCAGGCGTCGTTGAGCAAGGTTTTCCCTTCGAAGACGTAATTGTATTCGTCGATACGCCGGAAGATGAGCTCGCTTTCATCGTCAAACTCGTCTTTAATTTCCCCAATGACTTCCTCCATAATATCCTCGAGGGTGACGATACCCGCGCTACCCCCGTATTCATCCACGACGATGGCCATGTGGAGGTGTTCGCGCTGGAAGTCCTTCAGCAGATCGCTGATTTTTTTGGCTTCGGGCACGTAGAGGACGTTGGTGCGGATGAGTTCCTGCCATTCAAAGCCCTCTTCGTCGTTAAGGTGCCCGATGAGGTCTTTGACGTAGAGGATTCCCGTGACGTTGTCAAAATCGTCATCGTAGACTGGAATGCGGGAATAGCCGGATTCCCGGACGATTTGCAGGAGCTCGTGGAAGCCGATGCGGAAATCCACGGCCACCACGTCGACCCGGGAGCGCATGATCTGCTTGACCGAAACGTCCCCGAATTTGACGATGCTCTTGAGGATATCGACCTCCTGGGCAGCATCCTTTTCGTGGCTGACGGTCAGCTCGATGGCCTCGTCAAAGTCGGCGCGGCTGGCTTGCACCCCGCCACCGGGATGGCGCGCTTCCAGGCGCCTTTCAATGCCCTGCGAAAAACTCACGAGCAAACGGCTGAAAGGACGGAATACCCGCATCAAGAAGAACAGGGGCCGAGACATCAGCCGGGCTAAAAAGATGTTGTTCAACTTAGCGTAAATCTTCGGCGCCACCTCCCCAAAGAGGACCAGCAGGAAAGTAACCCCCACCACCGTAATCAGGAAGCCAATCACCCGGGCCAGGAAGGCTACACTGAAATAGTCATCCAGCAACAAGATCGTCATCAGAGAAGTAGACCAGCCCTGGAGGAGGTCATTGGGCAACAAGCGCAACAACACGAATTCCGAAAGGATGACGATGGCGATGTTGATGAAGTTATTGCTAATGAGAATGGTGGCCAGCAACCGGCGTGGTTGGTCCTTGAGGTGCAGAATCAGCTGGCTGCTGCGGGAGTTGTCCAGCTCCAGCTTATCGTAATCACGGTGCGTAAGGGAGAAGAAGGCAACCTCGGAGCCCGAAACCAGCGCCGAACAAAGCAGCAGGGCGAGCACCATGAGTATGCCAATCCAAACCTCGAGGGAAGGAATCGCCAACAATAACCAGGTGCCCAACAAGCTGAAGGGGTCCGTTTCCAAGTAAACGTTCGTTAAATTAGCAATTCAGGGCATACGGCACTTGCGGTTTGCGGCAGCCGTCAAAACGGCAGGTCGTCATCCGCATTATCATTGGCTTCAACAATAGTAGAGGTACTGGGTTGATCTTCCTGGTCGGGCTGTGATGGTGTCGAAGGGCTCATGGGCGCTTCGTCTTCCGCACTGGGAAAGTAATTCGAGTTGGTGGACGATGAACCCCCGCCCTTTTTACTGTCAATGATGCGGAAATAACTGGCGACGACTTCGGTCGTCTTGCGGTTCTTGCCGTCCTGGTCTTGCCATACGCGGTGGGAGAGCTTGCCTTCCACGTAGATCGCCATGCCCTTCTTGAGGGAGCTTTCGGCCCGTTCTGCAAGGACGCGCCACACCACAATATCGTGCCATTCGGTTTGCTGCTGCCACTCTCCGCTCTTATCGCGGTAATTTTCGTTGGTGGCGATGGGAAATTTGGCCACCACGACGCCGTTTTCCAATCTTCTCACTTCGGGATCTTTTCCCAGGTTTCCGAGCAAGAG
>CAYWHT010000641.1:0-2840 GCA_964458135.1 uncultured Saprospiraceae bacterium
TTGGGTTGTCAGACTATAATGGGATTAGCCTTCCGGAGCAGCTCCTCCATCCAGATTTTCCCCGAAAATTAGGGTGATTAAAATCAATTAATTGCGCTTTAGACCGGCTCAACCGGCAAGCGACATCTAAACAAAATACGATATTAAAATGAGTGGATCAAAAGTAAGCATTGAAAATGGAAAATTAAACGTTCCCGATGATCCCATTATCCCTTTCATCGAGGGCGATGGCATCGGTCCCGATATTTGGGCGGCCGCCGAGCACGTTCTGAACGCCGCCGTGGAGAAAGCCTACGGCGGAAAGCGGCAAATCCACTGGAAAGAAGTGCTGGCCGGCCAGAAAGCTTTTGATGCTACAGGGGAATGGCTACCCAAGGACACCCTGGATGGCGTAAAAGAATACCTGGTGGCCATCAAGGGGCCCCTGACTACGCCGGTAGGCGGCGGTATTCGCTCCCTGAACGTCGCCCTGCGGCAAAAACTGGACCTCTTCGCCTGCGTGCGCCCAGTGCGCTATTTCGACGGGGTGCCCTCTCCGGTGAAAAAGCCCGAAGACGTCAACATGGTCATCTTCCGGGAAAATACCGAAGATATCTACGCCGGCATCGAATACATGAACGGTACCGAAGAGGTCGAAAAACTCAAGAAATTCCTGATCGAAGAGCTGGGCGTCACCCAAATCCGCTTCCCCGACACTGTATCGCTGGGCATCAAGCCGGTATCGGTAGAAGGCACAGAGCGCCTGGTGCGCGCGGCCATCGATTATGCGCTCTACTACAAGCTACCCTCCGTGACCCTCGTCCACAAGGGGAATATCATGAAATTTACGGAAGGCAAGTTTAAAGACTGGGGCTACGAATTGGCCCTGCGGGAATACAGCGACCAGGTCTTCACCTGGGCGGAATACGACAAGATCGTAGCCGAGCAAGGCCGCGACGCCGCCAATAAGGCTCAGTCACAAGCCGAAGCCGCCGGAAAGTTGATCATCAAAGACGTCATCGCCGACGCCTTCCTGCAGCAAATCCTCTCCCGCCCCAAAGAATATTCCGTCATCGCCACCCTCAACCTCAACGGCGACTACATTTCCGACGCCCTGGCCGCCGAAGTGGGCGGGATCGGCATCGCTCCCGGCGCCAATATCAACTACGAAACGGGCCGCGCCATCTTCGAAGCCACCCACGGCACCGCGCCCAAATACGCTGGCCTGGACAAGGTGAACCCGAGCTCGGTTATCCTCTCCGGAGAGATGATGCTCCGCTACCTGGGATGGGATGAAGCCGCCAAACTGATCATGAACGGCATGGCGGGCGCCATCGCCAAAAAACAGGTTACCTACGATTTCCACCGCCTGATGGAAGGGGCGCAGTTGCTGAAGACCTCGGAGTTCGGTCAGGCAATTGTGGATAATATGAATAGGGAGTAGTGGGTAGCGGCCACTTCCCGGGGCAGTCCCCGCAGCTGCCGGCGCCTACCGCTTACCCCTTTCAGCGGTCAATCACAAACCGTTGGGTGCGCATTCCCCGGTTGGTGATGAACTGCAGCACGTACGGCCCCGCAGGCAATCGGCCGAGGTCGTAGTCGAAGCGCCCCTGTCGGAGCCGGTCGTATTCTCGTTGGTGGATGAGTTGTCCGCTCATGTTGAAGATCCGCACTTCCGCCTGCTCGGCCATTTCCACCAAATCGATTTCCAGGTTGATGACATCCCTTGCCGGGTTGGGGTAGAGGTGTATCCGGTTTTCGGCGCTCAGGATATCGTTCGTGCTGGTAATGGGGGATTCGGAGAGGTTCGGATTGTCTCCGATGTGCAGGCGGATGCGGGGTACGATATCCCAGCCGAAACCGACCAGGCCGAAAGAAGGATTGGTGCTTTGCCCAACTTCCAGGGCCGAAGCGTAACGCGGCATGCCCAAAGAATCGGTTAAAAAGAAGGTAGGCAGGTAATCCAGCGCGCCGCTGGCGGTGAAACGCATCCTTAATTCGCCGTCGGGCGAAATAAATTGCAGCATGGGGAGGTAATACCGCTCGTCTTGTAAGGGTATGCCGGTTTCCTCCAAATCGATGGGGATGGTGATCAACCCGTCTTCGTCACCCCGGATGGTGTAATTGTTAAAGGCGATGGGCCCCCCACCGTACTCGCCGGGATCCACCGCCAGGTTTTCGTTTTGATCTCCTTCCCATTCGTAAAGCAAAATTGTCAGGGATTCGCCGGCCAGGTCTTCCGGGTTGGAGATGTCAAAGCTGATGTAACGGGCGAAGTAGCCGTTGCCGTTGGGAAGGTAGAAGACGTTGCCGTAGGTCATGGAGGCGTCGGCGGCGGCGGCGATGCCCGATAGGTCGGTGTTAAACTCCTTGCTGAAGGTAGTGTCGGTGACGAAGAAATTGAAACGGATGGTGTCGTTGTTTGTATTGGCGTCGACCGAATCCATGCTCAGGGCGTAGGTGCCGGTGTACAGTCCCGTTTCCAGGTTGTCAGCTTCCAGCGGCTCCCCGAAGATTTTGTTTTCGGCCAGGGAGTCCGGGACGAGCTCGCCGTAAGTATTAGTTTGGTTGTAAACCTGGTTGCCGGTGGTATTATTGTCGATAGTCAGATTGAGCGCTACGCCGGTGGCGGTTTGGCTGCCGTTGTTCTGAATGTCGCCCCAGAAGAAGAAGTCTTCCAACTGGCTGATGGGTGTGGCGGCGTTGGGTGCGATGGCGAAGAAATTGGTGTTGGCCTGCATATCGAAGGCCGGCCGGGTGGTAATGGCGATATCGTCGAGCACCCAGAAGTAGAAGTCAGCCGCCCAGGTAAAGCGGAGGCGGAATTGTTCCGCCTGGTTGGCTTCCGGCGGGATGGGGAA
>CAYWHT010000642.1:0-1278 GCA_964458135.1 uncultured Saprospiraceae bacterium
CCTGACCGCCGGTCTGTATGCCGTCACCGTTACCGATGCTAATGATTGCGACTACACCTTTAGCGAAACGGTTCGGCAGCCCAGTAAGCTGGAAGCGGCGCCCCAAGCTTTGCCGGTCTCTTGTCACAGCGGCAATGACGGAGCGCTATCCCTGTACGTAGAGGGAGGCATTCCGCCTTACACGACTTTCCTGGATAATGCCGCAAGCGAATTTCCGGTAGAAGAACTGCCCGCCAATGATTACGCCATCAAGGTCGTTGACGCCAACGGTTGTACTTGGGACAGCGTCAGTGTGATTTCCCAACCGCCGCCGTTGTCCGATTCCATCATTACTTCCGATTACAACGGCTTCGACATCTCCTGCGCCGGGGCTGCCGACGGCGCCGTCCGGGTTGTGGCTTTCGGCGGTTCGCCACCTTATGCTTATGCCTGGAGTCCTAATTCCGGCGCCGGTAGCGCGCTGGACAATCTGTCAGCCGGGAATTATGGAGTCACCATAACCGATAAAAACCGCTGTACCTTGCGGGATAGCCTAACACTTCGCCAACCTGCTCCCATTCGGGGAACCGTATCGATTGAAGACCCGGTTTGCCCGGGTGCAAGCAATGGCTTGGCCACCGTAAACCTGCAGGGCGGTGTGCCGCCCTATCGCTACGACTCCCTGACTTTTGACAGCCAGCTGAACATTGAAGGGCTTTCCGACGGAGATTACGCGTTTGCTTTTCTGGATAGCAATGGCTGCGCTTACGAACAACCTGCAACGCTGGAGGAACAAGTTTCTTCCTTCACGACCGTGCTGGACTCCGTGAACTGTTTTGGGGAGAGTACCGGCTCGATCACCATCCAACCACAAAGCGGTTATCCGCCTTATTTCTACAGCTGGAGTAACGGTCAATCCGGGGCTACGGCCTCGCGCTTGGCGGCCGGCGAATACCAGGCTACGGTTACCGACAATAATAATTGCCAATATCTGCTGACCGGCCGGGTGGAAGAGCCGGCCTTATTGGAAGCCGATGTTTCTTCTACCGACTTGATTTGTCACAACGTTCCGGCCGGCGCCTTTGACATTCAGCCCGCCGGTGGAGTGCCGGACTATGAAATTCGGGTAAACGGAAACCTCTCCGACTCCAATATTGATGGCCTGCCGGCCGGCGCTTACGAGCTGGTGGTTACCGACGCCAATGGTTGTTTCTGGGATAGCACGGCCGTTTTGCGCCAACCGCTCCCCATCGATATTGAATCACGGACCGAGCCGGCGAGTTGTCACGGCGCCGCCGA
>CAYWHT010000642.1:1288-2834 GCA_964458135.1 uncultured Saprospiraceae bacterium
TGTGCAAGTGAGCGGAGGCGCCGCGCCTTACCGGTTCGATTGGGATACCGGCCTGGAAAGGCCGGCAATATCCGGATTAGAGGCGGGGGACTACACTTTGACCGTCACGGACGCTAACGCCTGCAAGGAGACCGATTCCATTATGGTTACGCAGCCGCCGTTGCCGCAACCTGCCTTTGCTACTACCCAACCTTCTTGCTTCGGATACCGTGACGGGCGGGTTGAAATCAGGGGAAATGATCTGGAGGTTTACACTTTCAGTTTGGATGGAGAGCGATTCCAGAGGGAGCGTTCTTTTGAAGGGCTGCCGGCCGGAGATTACGAAACGGTCTTGAAAGACACTACGGGATGTGTGTACGATTATCCCTTTACCATTGATTCTCCGCCGGAACAATTCATCGAAGCCTATAAGGATCAGACCATCAAGCTGGGGGAGTCCGCTACGCTCAGGGTGGAAAGCCAGTTTCCGCTGGATAGCCTCCGGTGGTTATCCGGCGAGGGCATCGATTGCGATACTTGCCAAAACACAACCGTACGGCCGATGACTTCCCAGGTATATCCGGTTTCGGTGGTTTCCCAAAAGGGATGTTACAACGAAGACCGGGTCTTTATCAAGGTCAACCGCCGGGATCTCGTTTACCCGCCCAATGCTTTCAGCCCCAACGGCGATGGCCGTAACGATTATTTTACGCTTTACTCGGGATCGGGCGCTTCCCGGATTGAAGAGTTGCGCATTTTTAACCGTTGGGGGGTACAGGTGTTTTCCGCGGAGAATATTCCCTTCGGAGTTGAATCAATGGGTTGGGATGGCGTATTTAAAGGCGAAAGGATGAACAATGGGGTATTCGTTTATTATGCCAGGGTACGATTGGTGGATGGTACGGAGGAAATGGTGAAGGGGGAGATTCATTTGATTCGGTAATCCATTCCGGCAGGTAGGTCAAGCACTATTTTTGCCCCTGACCCTGCGGTCAGGACCCCGGACTTGCGAGCCGGAAAAATAGGGGCGTCATATTTTCACACCACGCAGTAGACGCGAAGCGAAATCCTGATTTGGCGGACTATAATTATTAAAAAATACTCCAAAATTTGATAACCTCAAGCCACAAAAGGAATACCGAAGTAAAAGCATTTATGTAATTCAGCGGGCTAAGTCGCTAAACTGGTGGACACTCCTGGAAGGGGTAGGGTGGGACCTTTATTTTTCAGCGGCTTTAAACCGGATTATGCATAGGGTCTTCGTCACGAGAAGCCCAACTGCTCGTCCTGGGAAATACCGCAGGTAAAGCTTCGCTTTATTTCACAGGACGGGCAGTTTGGCAACGAAGTAAATGATCGTTATCGGAAGCTTATTTTGGCGATAGACAAGGCGCGAAGAGGGAAGATAGCGAGCAACGCAGTCTATCGCCGAAAGAAGCCGCGAAAACGGTCAGATATTTAGTTCCCGAGGCGCTAATGCTTATTCCAAAAAATCTAAAGATTCATCCCCACACCCTGCTAGATATCCGGTAGTGTGATAGGGGCGAAGTTTGAAATAACTTTGATA
>CAYWHT010000643.1:0-2831 GCA_964458135.1 uncultured Saprospiraceae bacterium
GAAGGGTAGCTCTGAAAGGATAATCACTTTTCGAGGGGCAGTCGCTTGGAGCGACCCTCCAGCGCCTCGGGAACTAAATATCTGACCGTTTTCGCGGCTTCTTTTGGCGATAGACTGCGTTGCTCACCGGTCAGGTAGCCTGTGGGCTTACTCCGTTCTGAAGGCTGATTTGGAGTTTACCTTTTGGGTTGCCGCTTTCGAAAGCGTCCTCGGTCGCGACCAAGGGTCAGCCACTTACCCCAAAGCCTTGATTTTCGGAAATGCAAGAGCGGCATTCAGCATTTAATCCGGCCGAAGCGGGGCGGGCGCCATTAATCCTGCAGCACCTTCGTCACCTGATCCGCCGCTTCTTGCAGGAGGATAGCCGAATGGACATCGAGGCCGGAATCATCGATCATTTTTTTAGCGATGTCAGCGTTGGTGCCCTGGAGGCGAACGATGATGGGAACATTGATGTTGCCCATATTTTTATAGGCGTCGATGACGCCCTGGGCCACCCGGTCGCAGCGCACGATGCCGCCGAAGATGTTGATGAGGATGGCTTTGACGCGTTCGTCGCGCAGGATGATGCTGAAGGCCTTTTCGACGCGGGAGGCGTCGGCTGTTCCGCCTACATCGAGGAAGTTGGCGGGTTCGCCGCCGGAGAGCTTGATGATGTCCATGGTGGCCATGGCCAATCCGGCGCCGTTGACCATACAGCCTACGTTGCCGTCGAGATTGACGTAATTAAGGCCGAATTCCTTGGCTTCCACTTCGGTGGGGTCTTCTTCGTCGGTATCCCGCATTTCGGCGAGGTCTTTATGGCGGTAGAGGGCGTTATCGTCGAGGGCGACCTTACAGTCGACGGCTACGATGCGATCATCTCCCGTTTTCAGGCAAGGGTTAATTTCGAAGAGGTTGGCGTCGGAGCCGGTGAAGGCCCGGTAGAGGTTGGTGACGAATTTGGTCATCTCCTTGAAGGCTTTGCCTTCCAGGCCGAGCCGGAAGGCGATCTTACGGGCTTGAAACGCCTGGAAACCCACGGCGGGGTCTACGTATTCCTGGTGCACCAGTTGGGGAGTTTCTTCGGCGACCTGCTCGATATCGACGCCGCCTTCGGTGGAGTATACGATCACGTTGCACTTGCGTTCGCGATCCATTAGAATAGACAGATAGAGCTCTTGGCAGGCGTCGAAGTCGGGAGCGTAGGCGTCTTCGGCCACCAGGATCTTGCGCACCAGTTTGCCGGGCCCTTCCATTCCGCCCGGTGTTTGCGGGGTTTTGAGCATCATGCCGATAATGTTGCTGGCATGTTCTTTGAGGTCATCGGGGGTTTTGGCCAATTTAACGCCGCCTCCCTTGCCGCGTCCACCCGCGTGTATTTGCGCTTTGACCACGGCAAATTCCGTTCCGGTTTGTTCCCGCAGCTGGTGGTAAGCTTCCACGGCTTCTTCCACCGAATGGGCGACCAGACCCTCCTGGATAGCGACTCCGTAGCTTTTGAGCAGTTCTTTTCCTTGGTATTCGTGCAGGTTCATCGTTGAGATTTTGTGGTGTTCGGATGCGCAGGGGGGAGCCCCGCCGCTTTAAAACGACCCAAAACTAAGGTAATTTGCCTTGAAAACAAAGGTGGCAATTTTTTAATGTTGAGCCCCGCCGGAAGTAAAAGTTTGGTTATCTTGAGAAAGCGCCTTTATGTAAAAACAAAAGAATAATGTCACAACTCTCAGCACAGTCTACTCCGCTTCGTTCCGCCCTTTCTCCGAAGGTTCAACGGTTGCTCAAGGACTTGAACAGCAACTGGAAAATGCGGCTTTATTTTATGCGCAAGTTGCCGAGTTGCTGGTTTTGGGGGGTTCGGGTGCGTTCCGTGACGCCGGAAGCCGCCACGGTGGCCTTACCCTTCAATTGGAGGAGCCAGAATCCTTTTCGATCGACCTATTTCGCCGCGCAGTGCGGGGCGGGAGAGTTGTCGACCGGCTTGCTGGCCCTGCTAGCGATTAAGGAGCAGGGGGGGCGTATTTCTATGTTGATCACCCGGGTGGAGGCGGAGTTTGTCAAAAAAGCCGACGGGATGGCCACTTTCAGTTGTCCGGAAGGCCCTTCCATTCGTGCGGCGGTGCGGCGGGCGGCCGAGTCGGGCGAAGGCGAACAAGTACGGGTTTGCTCCGAAGGACGGTTGGCCAATGGCGAGCTGGCGTCCAAAATTTATTTGACCTGGTCGTTTAAACTCCGGAAAAGCTGATCGGGTACGGAAAGGGTGGCCTAGGAGCTTACCCTTTCCATAGCTGTTTTCGTACTTTATCGGGTTATTACCACGCGCTGGATGATCTGCCCGATTTCCGATTGCAAGCTGAGCAGGTAAAAGCCCGGCGCCAGGCGATCGGTCGGCAAATCCAGGGAGCTCGTACCGGCATTGAAACGGCGTTGAGGAAGCTGCTGAAGCAGCTGACCGGCACTGGAATAGATGCTCAAGGCGCCGTTGAAGGCCTCCCGGGAATTTAACGATAAGCGCAAGCGGTCGCCCTGTTTTACTGGATTGGGCGATACGGACCAACTACTCACCACCGCGATCTCATTGACGGCTACGGTTTCCCCTACTTTGAATGCGGCTTCTTCGGTAGGCCGTGGGCAAGTGTTCATATCGGTGAATGGCCGGACGCGCCAGAAATAGGTGCGGTCTTTTTCTAATCCAGAAACCGTTACGGTATTGGCGTTTTCCACGATTAAGTTGATGGGGTCGAGGGTAGGAGAGAAGTTGGGCACGAGGCTCACTTCCACCAGATATTGGTCGGCGCCGTCTACCGGCTCCCATTCGAGGGTGACGCCACCCTGATCCGGGGCTTCTTCCC
>CAYWHT010000644.1:0-2829 GCA_964458135.1 uncultured Saprospiraceae bacterium
GCGCATCGGTCTGCAGCCCGGCCCACAAGCCGCCTAGCATCGTTAGGATGTCGGCCGCCAGCAGGAGGATCACCGTGGGGATCATGGATCTCAAAAGAGGCCCCAACAAAAGAATGACGTTCAGGATAATGAGCGGTGTGCCGAAGCAGGCATCCACCCAGCGGGCGAAGTGGAAAATACGGCCGTCGGCCAGCTCTACCGCGCCCAGGCCCAGCAAAATGGACAGGTAGGCAGTGCCCGTAAAGACCGGAATCAGAGTGGCAAGCAGCGCTTGCCAGCGGGGTTCGGGCGAGCGAAGAACGCTTCGTGCGCACCATCCCGCCGCTCCGGCGAAAACTAGAAGGCCGATGAGGAGAGCGGCGGCGCCCGGAGTGTGGAGTCCGTTGTGGATGTGTGCTGTCCAGCGCATGGAGTACGGGATTTACTTTGGGAATAGTATAAGGATGTTATTCCTTTATTGGAATTGGCTGTAGAGGTATTTGTTCGATCGGTTTTGGCAATCAAAAGTTGAATTGGATCGGCAGACAATACATATTGAAGCCATTATTGCTTGAGGCCTTAGTTCCTATTCGATGCCGCTTTCGCGCTCTTCAACCTCCACCCTCCAATTCCCGCCGCAAATAATGCGTTTGCGTCAATCCATCCATCCATCTCCACAATAGCTCGATTGAGGAAGACCGGACCGTTTGGGCGGCAGGGGCATAGACGCCGGATAAGGCGCTCTGCCTTGGATAGGTAGGCCTAAGCATCCCCAACAGCTCACCTCTTGAAGATAGCAGCGGACTACCCACCATGCCGGAGCCGTAATAAACCTGGACACCATCGCTACCGGTCACCGGAGCAGGCATGGCCGTGGCGTATCGTAAGCTCGCGTCAGTATCCGTAATGAAGGGCTTATCGCTCGCTACGGCTTGGTGGGCCTGCACCAGCTCCCGTCGCAACCCGCGGGCCAGAGCGCGTTCCTCTTGCAGCGGCCGGAGCACCATTTCCTCGTAATCCTCCAGCATTTTTGCGAACAGTTGAAAGCCGTAATCCTCTTGCAGGCGGGGCATGAGTGAATCGGGAAATTTGGTAGCAACTTCGAGCAGGCGCACGGGAGTATCGAGCCAGCTTTTTTGCTGCAGGTAGGAAACCATGCGGGGGATTTCCTTGCCGGCGAAGCCGTATTCCTGGATGGCGGCGCCGCTACGGTAGCGGTAGTCGAGCTCGTTGAGGTAGACGGTGAGGGTGTGTTCGAGTAGGGCCCGTTCCCGTTCGGGATTGTAATCATTGACGTATTGCTGGAGGTAGCGTTTGATGCCCTCCACTGGCATGGCGGGGTCGTCCTGGTCTTTGACGCGCTCCCAGCGTTGAACGAGGCTCGTCAGTTGTTGCACCAATTGGAATACGGAGGGGCCGTTACGGGAAAAGAGGGCGTCCAGGCGGGCGTTGGCGCGTGCCAGGGGCGCCAGTGTTTCATAGGTTGAAGCGAGTTCTTTGCGGAGGCCGCTAAAGCGCCGGCGGGCGGCGGTGTCTTGTTGGATTTGCCGGAAGAGGGTCTTTTCCTGGGTTTGGCGTTGTTCCAGCAGGGAGTCTCGTTGTAGTACAGACAGGTGCTGCCGGGTGGTATTTATCCGGCTGCGCAGTTCTTCGGCCTCTGGGGCAGCGTATTCGCGCTGAATGGCCAACAAGCCTTCGAGCGTTGTCGCTTCGGCCGGGAGCACCTCTTCGGCACGCATGCGCAGGTAGGCGTAGGGCGCGTAGAAATCGGAGCCGTGGGGGTAGCCGGCGGTTCGGATAGAGTCGGGTAGGGGGGTGCTTTTTGCGGCAGGTAGGAAGATTGCCCCGGGTTGGTAGGGGCGGTTGCTGGCCTGGAAAGTCGCCGGCAGATTATCCGGGTCGGCGTAGAGGCGCAGGAGGAGGAGCGAGTCGGGGCCGTCATAGAGGGTGGCGACCAGTCGCACATCCCGGAAGACGCTCTGCACCAGGGCCCGGTAGCGTTGCCCGCCAAAGGCCGGCTCAATGCGCGCCTCTTGGCGGGGCCCCCTGCTGATCTCCTCCCGCACCCGGCCCATGCGGCGTTGGATCCAGGCCCGGCGGTTGGATTCGCTGTAGTTGTCGGTGGGGATGCCTTCGAGGATGCGGTCGGTGACGTCAATGGCGTCGGTTTCCAGCGCAGCGCTGATGCCGGGCAGGGGCAATTCTTTGCCGGGATCGGCCGCGGTATAGCCCGCCCCCAGGTTTTTCCGGAAGACGGCCGGCAGTTGTGGGAGGATGGCCCGGGCGTGGGTGACGACCAGGCCCTTGCCGCTGATGATGGCGCCGCTGCCCTGAAAGCCGAGCCGGACGGTGGCGGCGGGGAGTTGCTGGTTGTCGGGGAGCTGGGCGGGTAAGAGGGGGCCGGATTGGGCGCAAACTGCAATCGGTAATAATAGTAATGGGATAAGGTTGAATAGGTGCATGGTGTGGGCCGCTTTTCGGTTTGTTGTTGTTTTCGCCATTATATGCATTTTTTACTCTAACGTCTGCGCAGTTCGGCACTTATAGTCCGCCAACCCAAAATTTGTGATTGCTGACTGGCTCTTTACAGCTTCGCTGATCGTCGCTTCGCTCCTCGGAGTTCCAGCTCGCTGCGTTAAAAAGCCTCGCCGATGCTTAGGCCTCGCCTGCGTTTTTTGCCCCTGACCCTGCGGTTGGGATCTCGGACTTGCGAGCTGGAAAAAATAGCTGCATCCTAATTTTACACCACCCAATAGACGCGAAGCGAAATCCTGAGTTGTTGGACTATAAGCCGGATTATAGTCTGACAACCCAAAATTTGTGAATTCTGACTTGCTCTTTTTAGCTTCG
>CAYWHT010000645.1:0-2827 GCA_964458135.1 uncultured Saprospiraceae bacterium
CGGCGGCAAAGTCGATGCGGTGAAGAAGTTTCTAGACAGCGAGGCCAAAGCCCTAGTCTGCACCCACGCCACTTTCCGCTTTGCCGTCGAAAAGTTTGGCGTCGAAGTCCTCGACGGTCGCCTGATTGCCGTAGATGAGTTTCACCACGTTTCCGCCAACCCCGACAACAGGCTGGGCGACCACATCCGCCAGTTCATGGCCCGCGACAAAACCCACATCGTCGCCATGACCGGCTCCTACTTTCGCGGCGACGCCGAAGCCGTGCTGCACCCCGAAGACGAGGCCAAGTTCGACATCGTTACCTACACCTATTACGAGCAGCTCAACGGCTACCAATACCTGAAGCAGCTCGATATTGGCTACTACTTCTATTCGGGCAGCTACACCGACGAAATCATGGCGGTGCTAAACCCCCAAGAGAAGACTATTCTGCACATTCCCAACGTCAACTCCCGCGAGAGCACCAAAGACAAAATTAAAGAGGTCGAGCACATCATCGAAGAACTAGGGGAATGGCAGGGCATCGATCCTGAAACTGGCTTTCAATTGGTGAAACTTGCCGACGGCAAGGTGCTCAAGATTGCCGACCTGGTGGACGACGACCCCAACAAACGGGATAAGGTCTCTGCCACCCTCAAAGACCCCGCCCAGAAAAACAACCGCGATCGCGTCGATATCATCATTGCCCTGGGCATGGCCAAGGAAGGCTTTGACTGGATCTGGTGCGAACATGCCCTGACCGTGGGCTACCGCGCCAGCCTGACGGAGATTGTGCAGATCATCGGTCGGGCGACCCGCGATGCTCCCGGCAAGACCCGCGCCCGGTTCACCAACCTGATTGCTGAACCCGACGCCACCAGTGAGGTGGTGACGGAGGCGGTGAACGATACTTTGAAGGCGATCGCCGCTAGTCTGTTGATGGAGCAGGTCTTGGCCCCTCGCTTCGAGTTCCGCCCCAAGCATCCCGACAATCACCCCACCGAGGGCTTCGATTATGGAGAAAATGGCTACGACCCTGATGGCTGCAACGTCGGCGTCAATCCCGACACGGGGCAAATCCAGATCGAAATCAAGGGGCTGGTGGAACCGAAAAGCCCTGAAGCGAAGCGCATTTGTCGCGAAGACCTGAACGAACTGGTGACGGCTTTTGTGCAAGACACCCGCACTTTGGAGCGCGGGCTGTTCGATGAGGAAGTGGTGCCGGAAGAATTGACCCAGGTGCGCATGGGCAAAATTGTGCAAGACAAGTTCCCTGACTTGGAGCAGGAAGACCAGGAAGCGGTCAGACAACAGGCGATCGCTGCCCTCAATCTGGTGCAGCAGGGTAAAAAAGCTGTCGGTGAAGCCCGTGGAACCTACACCACCAGTCTCACCGATGACGAATCCAAGAAAAATACTGCCCTGATCGATGGGGTGAAGAAGTTCGCCCTCTCCGTCACTGACCTCGATATGGACTTGATCGATCGCATCAACCCTTTTAGCGAAGCCTATGCTATCCTCGCTAAGAGCATGAGCGAAGAACGGTTGAAGCAAGTGGCTGAAGTTATTGCTGCTAAGCGCGTCAGCCTTTCCGTAGAAGAGGCGCGGGAATTGGCGCAGCGAGCGAAACGCTTCAAGCAGGAACGAGGACGCTTGCCTTCCCTGACGGCAACGGACCCGTGGGAGCGAAAGATGGCAGAAGGAATTGCCTTCCTGCAACGCAAGGTGAAAGAGGAGAACGATGGCTAAGGCTAAGCACACGACTGAGGAAGATTTAGCACTCCTGGCCGAATTGGGGGTAGACACCGCCCCCACCCCTACCGTCAAGCGCACCTCCAGGGAAGAGCGCATCATCGCAGGTTTTGAGGAAATCGAGCGGTTTGTGGTAGAGCATCGACGCTTGCCGCAGCATGGTGAGGATCGCGATATTTTCGAGCGCCTCTATGCTGTACGCCTGGAGCGCCTGCGAGAGTCGGCGGAATGCCGTGCCATCCTGAAGCCGCTGGATTCGCGCGGGCTATTGGATGCGGTTCCGCCTACTAACGAAGACCTGGACGATGAAGCCCTGTTGGCGGAATTGGGTCTTGATACTGCGTCTGAGAACGACATTACCCGGCTCACCCACGTACGATCGCGCCAGGAAATCAAAGTGGCTGAGGAAATTGCCCAGCGCACTCCCTGTAAAGACTTCAAACGGTTCAAGCCCATTTTTGAGCAGGTGCAGCAGGACTTGAAGAATGGAATAAAGAAAACGGTGAAGTATCAAGATAATGCCCAAATCAATTCTGGAGACCTATTCATTCTTAATGGTCAAAAGACTTTGATCGTGGAGATGGGTGAATTTTTTACGACCGATTCAGGTTTGTTTAACTGTCGCCTGCGAGTGGTGTATGAGAATGGGACAGAAAGTAACTACCTGTTGCGATCGCTCCAACGCGCCCTGAACAAAGACAAGACGAGCCGCCGCATCACCAAACCGGAAGCCGATTTCGGGCCTCTGTTCTCCTATACTGAAGCCGAAGATGACGTACAGACCGGATACATCTATGTACTGCGAAGTCTATCAGACGATCCGTTCATCGCTGAGCATCGGTCAACCATTCACAAGATTGGTGTCACTGGCGGCGATGTTAAAAAGCGGGTGGCTCATGCGAAGAAAGATCCCACCTATCTACTGGCGGATGTGGAAATCGTCGCCGAATTCAAGCTGATGAACATCAACCGAACGAAGCTAGAAAACTTACTCCACAAGTTTTTTGACCCGGCTCGATTAGATGTGGAGTTACAGGATGGATTCGGCACTTCGGTTAATCCCAGGGAATGGTTTCTGGTTCCACTGTCGGCAAT
>CAYWHT010000646.1:0-2813 GCA_964458135.1 uncultured Saprospiraceae bacterium
GAAAAAATAGCGGCGTCATATTTTCACAAATCCTGAGTTGTCAGACTATAAACGCAGCATTACTGCCTGATGAGGCCCTGCATCAAGTCCCGCTGTCCGGGGGGCAGCCCCCCGTAAAGGAGCAGTTTGTGCTCGTAGGTGGTGATGTTAAGCTCATTGGTGTAACCGGTGCGCAAATCGGAAAGGGTGCTATCGCCGTAATAAATGCGCAGGATGGTGTAGCTCATTGGGGGAGAGGGGCTATCGGCGGAACGGACTTCCAGGTAAACCGGCAAGGGATGCCGGTGGGCCACGTAAAAAAGGTGGATACCCGCTTCGGCGCGAAAAACTTCCCCGAGCCCGTACCCTTCCACGGTGATGCAGTGGTGGGTTTCGTCGGTTTTGTGGGGCAGGTCGAGCGCCTTCAACAGGTCGAGGTACCTTTGAACGAGAAAGCGAATTTCGCGCTGCCCTATGCCGGTAACCAGGCTGCGGAAGGAAAGGACAATGGTTTCCGGATGGTCCCGCAGAAAATCGGGTAAATACTGCCGCAGGAAGACCACATCGAGGTAGTTGTTGATAAATTCGGTTTTGATGCTGTCAAACTGAGCCGTAGCAAATTGATAAGCTTCACTGATTTCACGCAGGCCTTCCTCCTGAAAAATCTGATCCCGGATATCTTCCCGCTCTCCTTTGCTTTCGGCGTAACTGAGGGCGCCGTAAACCCGCCGTTTCAAGCGCAGCGGGATGGCCGGCGCCCGCTGAAAGTAGGGATCGTGAAAACCCAGGAGCTGATTGCGGATATTTTCTTTGACTTCCAGCAGCTTATTCTTAAAGTGGTAGGCCAACCAGTTGACGGGTTGTGGTTTTTCGGCGCCAATGACAATGGCGGATTCGGTTTCCTCGCTCTGGCGCACTTCTTCTTCCATTTGCTCTACGGCTCGCAGCAGGCGGCCAAAAAAACTCCTGCCCTGGTTTTCCTTGGGTAGTTGGGGCAAAAGGCGCCCCCTCAAAGGAGAGACAAAATCGAGCGGATGGATGCGCGGGCTGAGCTGCCCCCCTTCTAGATAGATATCTAGTAAAATGGGCGTGTCGGGCAGAGTGGAAATGAGCTGTTCGGCCGAAAGGGCGGTCAGATCCTGCTCGATTTGACGCTTGAGCGCGCGGCCTCCCATGAGGGCGTTAAAACCCCGACGGGCCACCCATTCCAGCGCCTCATTGGAAATGTTCAAAATGGTGGTGCGCCGGACAAAGCCGTCGCGGCGCAGCAATTCCCGGATTTGCAAACGAGCGATGCCGAGGATGTCCTCCAGCTCCAGCACATTAAAAATGAGGATCCGGTCGATGCGATTGATTAATTCGGGGCGGAAGTAATTTTCTGCGGCCTTGCGGTAGATGGACTCCCGGTCTCCGGCGTCCTGGCGGTAACCGGGTTGGCTGCTCACCCTTTCGGCGCCCACGTTGGAAGTCATGATGATAACGAGGTTGGAAAAGTCGACCGTGCGGCCGAGACTATCCGTCAATCGCCCGTCATCGAGAATTTGCAGGAGTAAATCGTGCACCTTGTAGTGAGCTTTTTCGATTTCGTCCAGCAGTAGGACTCCAAACGGCTGATAGCGCACTTTACCGGTGAGCAAGCCTTCGGGCTGCTCGTAATCGCCAATGAGCCGTTGTACGGCGAAGGGGTCGATAAATTCGTTCATATCGAAGCGCAACAGGGCCGCTTCGTTACCCATGAGGTAGTTGCAGAGCACTTTAGCGGCCTGGGTTTTTCCTACCCCGGTGGGGCCGATGAAGAGAAAGGAAGCAATGGGCCGGCTCTTGTCGGAGAGCTTGGCCTTGATGAGGTGGATGACATCTGTGAGGGCGTTCACGGCTTCCGCTTGTCCCACCAGTTGTTGCCCGATCCCTTGCCGCACTTCGTCGACCTTAAGGGTGTTTCCGGCGTCAAAGATCTGTTCCCGCAATCCACTGAAAAGCTTGAATTCTTCGCGCACTTCCTGGGCGTCGACCTCCTGGAAGCGGTGTTTGATGGCCAGTTGCCGCAACAATCGCATAATGCTTCCCGGCAGGGCCCGGTTTTGGAGGTAATTGCGCTGAATGTTGAAAAGCTGATCGATGGCCTTGATCGTAATGCGTACGTCCTGGGCGCGCTCCAACAACCGCCGCTGCTGCAATACCATGGCGGCGGCCCGCTGAAAATCCGGCTCCTCCAATCTGAAGACCTGGAAAAGATCGCTGAAACGCCGGTCTTGTTCTTGTAAGACTTTCCATTCTTCGGGAGTCGCGATCAGGATGAGTTGCAATTCCCGCTTTTCCAAATAGGGTCTGAGGACGTCTCCCAGCGTCATGTTGTTTTGGGCGGATTTACCGATCCGGAGCAATGCCACCGGGTTGTCTATCACCGCTATATCGGATGGGGTTTCGGCTTCTCCATCGGGCGAGCGAAGATAATCCAGGATGGCTTCGAAGCGCTTTTGCCACCTCCCAACGATGCTCATGCCACTGATAATGCGGGTGGGATCGATTTGCCAGATCCGCCGCAAGGGGTCGGCCACCGGCTCGTAATAACCGCCCATGTAACGCCAGGCGAGCTCGTGCACCAGGGTATGCCGCCCCACGCCTTCCCTTCCGACAATAACCAGTGGCGTGTGTTTTTTATGGAATATCAAAGGGTAGAGACGGTCCACTTCGGCGGAGCGTAAAAAGGCGCGATTGAGCTCGGCGGGATAAGAGGCATTGAGGTCAAAACCAACCTTTTCCAGCTCCAGGACGCCCTCAAAATCGGTCTCCTCAAAGAGCCGCATAAAAATGCTCTGTGCGGAGGGCTCCTC
>CAYWHT010000647.1:0-2808 GCA_964458135.1 uncultured Saprospiraceae bacterium
CCGTTACCGCCATTCTGTTGTTCCGGCGCGGAAAATGGAAGACGGTCCAGATTTAGCGCTTGTCGGGATGGGAAGCCAAAAGCGAAATCCCGACAGGCGCTTATCCAAATTTTTCCCGTACCGCCGCTTCGCGAAATGAAAAGATCCGGTCGAGTTGCCGCTCCACGTAAAGGGCATTGACAACGGCGCCGAGAAGACCATAGGGAACCTTGTAATGCAAAATATCCGTCATGCGCACCCCCCCTGCTTCCTCGGCAAAATGATGTTGGTGATGCCAGATAGCGTAGGGCCCTTCGTGCTGAAGATCCACGAAGTAAACGCCCTCCCGGATATGGGTGATCTCGGTCATCCAATTGAGTTTTATTCCCGGCGTAGGACTAATTTTATACCGGATGACCATTCCCTCGTACATCTCCATTCCCCGGATGTCGGAAAGGATTTCGAATTTCACCTGAGCAGGGGTGAGCGCTTCCAGGTTTTCCGGCCGGGAAAAAAAGCGCCATACTTCTTCCAGGGAAGCCGGAATTAAAATTTCCCACCGTTTTTCTTTTACTTTCATGCGGTAATTTTTCCTTAGCGGTAGTAATAAAGCAACCCCCCAATTGTTCATACAAATCGCCCGAAAGGCAGACCAAAACCAATTAAATAAAAAAATATTTGAAAAATAACCCCTTCCAGGTATGTACGGGCGATCAATAAACGCTATATTTGTCTCAAATAAACCGATTAGTTGACGATCTATCCACAATTTTGTCGTCGACAAATTTTTCATCATCCCAAAACCGCATAATCCCATGGCTATTAAAGTCTACACCACGCCTGTTTTCTATCCATTTTGCACTTTAGATCCACCTGTTTCTTCCACTTATTACTTAATGAGTTAAAAGCGCGTACCATTCGTGATCGCTGGGAAATAGTCCAATACTAGTTCACTATCCAAACTAGTGTTTTACCCCGGCCGGTCCAGTGTTGTGTCGTCTTTTAAGGATCTAAAGATTTATCTATGATTTCTTTTTACTCCATTGAAATCCATTTCCGACAACTATTCCTGACGGTGATCACCGCTTTGATACTTTTTCCGTCAGGAAGGGGTTTTGCCCAGGTAGATTGCGCCATCGACCCTGCAGACATGCACCGCACCGTTTACTGCATGGACGGAGCGGACCTGAGCAACATTCCGGGCCCCGCCTTTGAAGGCCCTTGTGGGGAGGTAGCGGTTTCTTTGGAATCTCAATCGTACTACCGGCTGGGTTGTGGTCAGATGGGCTTGTCCGGATACTTCGCTCCCCAACGCTGGGAGACTAAAATACTAGGTGACGGTGGGGTAGATGTCACCGGAGCTCCCAATAAGTTAGTTGAAGGGGCTAATGAAGCTTCCCTGGTGGCGGATGCCCGGGAGAAGGTGCTCGTGAGCATTTTGATTCCCGCTGATGGGTATGTCACCTTTAGTTGGAAGCATTTTGGGGGCTCCAATCTTTTTCAAGTTCTAACCAACGGGCAAGTTCAAAACCCGGGGTCTTCCCACTACCGTTCCGGCTTATTACCCGCCGGCTCCACCCTTTCTCTGATATTGGACAACCGAAAAGGGAAAGAGCCTCAACAAATCAAAATCACGAATTTCAACCTGCTCACCAACGCTGTTGGGGTTGCCGTTCGCCATTGGCGGCTTCCGGCTGCGCCACCTTCCCAAAAAGCCTTACAGCAATTGATTACGGTAGAGCGGACCAACATCTCCAACGTATTCTTTCCCGAGGATCTCGACGGCATTCACAAGCGCGAGCTCGATAGCAGTATGCCCCGGGATCCTTCCATGACGGGTTATCCCTTCATCGACCGCGACGGTGATCCCGCCACGCTGCACGATCAATTCGATCTTAAAAAAGGAAATTGCCAGTACGATGTAGCCTGGAAAGATGTTTGGCAAAACCTGGGCGACACCTATCTGTTGGTGCGTCAGTGGGAGATTACCGACCACTGCGGGGATAATGTACTCACAGCCAAGCAGTTGATTAAGTTCACGGATCCGCCGCGGCACGATCAGATCCCCCGGGACGCCATCATCATTCAAGACGCCCTTCCCGGCAATCAGGGTCAGCTCCCATCTTCCCGTATGGAATCGGAGCTGCCGGCGAATGTTATCTCCGGCAACTTCGCGTTCTAACTGAATGAAAGATAAAATAGGTTTGTAAAGGGTTTCATTTCGGACGGCAACGGATTCTCTCCGTTGCCTTCTTTTTTCCCGCTCCGCTTTCATTCGTCTTTCTGCCGCCGATTCCCTAATTTTATTGCTCGTTTTTTCCGGCCATTTTACCCGGCGCCATTGGCGCAATAAACCACAATGTATGTCGCAAGTCGATGACTTCAACGCCTATCGTTCGCAGATGAATGACAAAATTCTCGAACAGGAGAATAAAGTGCTCAAGCGCTTTTTCAATCTCGACACCAATGTCTACCAGGAGGGCGCACTCTCCACCAAGACCAAGGAGCTATTGGGCCTGGTAGCTTCTATGGTGTTGCGTTGTGACGATTGCATTCGCTATCACTTGAGTACCTGTTACGAATTGGGGGTTACCCGGGAAGAATTGTTCGAGCTCTTTTCGGTGGCCAATATCGTCGGGGGCTCTATCTGTATTCCGCATACCCGCAGGGCTCTCGAATTTTGGGAAGCATTGGAAAAACAAAACGGCTGAAACCGAACCGGCCCTGGCCAATGGGGTGTTAGAGCTTATTGGGAGTTTACCCCGTGGAATAGTCGCTCTGCGAATTCCACAGGATTTACCCTTTGGCCTGCAAATGACCATCTATGGA
>CAYWHT010000648.1:0-586 GCA_964458135.1 uncultured Saprospiraceae bacterium
GAACGCTATCTTCCCTCTTCGCGCCTTGTCTATCGTCAAAATAAGCTCCCGAAAACGATCATTTACTTAGTTCCCGAGGCACTAGGTGTTTTACTTTTCCTCAAAATACTGCTTTACCAAAGCCTGAATCAGTTCATATTCACCCTCGGCTCCAGCGGAGTCGGACTTTGACTGAATGAGGCTGCCATCCGGCGCCAGGATGATTTTGTAGGGAATAGATTGTAGGGATAGTTGCTGCTCGAGTTCCCCTGCCCAGACAAAGTGAAAATCGTAGGGATGCTTTTTCATAAAGCGCTTGATCTTCCGCTTCTTGTCGGCCCAGTCGGGAGAGGCGGCGATGATTGCTATCCGCTCCGGCCATGCTTCTTTGGCTTTCTGGAAGCCTCTGAATCCCGTTAGGCAGGGACCGCACCAGGTCTGCCAAAAATCAATAATGACAATTTTTCCGTCGAAATCAGCAACTTTTAAAGTTTTGCCCTCGCCATTTATGGTCTGGAATTCCATCGGCTGTATAACGTCTTCGACAAACTGTTGCGCGACGACCGGGTTACCCTCTGCGTCTTTCTGAGATTGGGCCATACTATGG
>CAYWHT010000648.1:596-2800 GCA_964458135.1 uncultured Saprospiraceae bacterium
CCAATACCCAGCGGTTTCACCAGGCGGTTGAGGAAGTTTTCCACCGAAGCGGCGTAGGTGATTTCAATGATCTCTCGGTCGGTCCAATGTTCTTGTAGGGCTTCGAAGGTGCTATCACTTACCTCCACCTGCTTGGTTAGCTCTTCCACATAAGCCAGGGCCGCCTGTTCTGCTGGTTGGTAGTGGGGGCTGCGGCGAAAGTTGGGCAATTGTTGGAATTTTTCCAACGGAATATCCAGGTGGCGGGCTTTTTTGGTGGAAACATCCAGACAAAACGAGCAGCCGTTTAACCTCGCCACTTGGGTCTGGATAAGGATGTGCATGCCGCCGGTCAGCGAATGCCTTTTTTCGATATCCAACATCCGCTTTACCAGCAGCATAATTTGGGGGAATCTCGCATAGATCACCTTCGCCACGGTGGTGACCTTGCCCATGTCCTTGCGAATAAACCAAAACCCCAAACGGGCTAAAGGGCTTTTAGGGCGGTCAATCGGGTGAATTCTTGAGGGCATAAAGAATAATTTCCTTAGTTTTAGGTCAAACCTACTAAATCTTTTCAAATTAGGTCGAGTTTACTAATGAAAAAAACACCGGAAAAAATTCTCGACGTCGCTTTGGAGCTTTTCAACCGGCATGGTTTGAACCTAGTCACCTTGCGGCAAATCGCCGGGAGCTTGCGGATCAGCCAGGGCAATTTGAACTATCATTTTGCCAGAAAGGAGGATATCATCAGGGCGCTTTACGAGCGGTTCGCCCGGGAGATGGAGCAGCGGATAGAGGCGGGATTGCAAAATGACGAGTTGGATTTGGAGCAACTGAACAACTTTTTGCGCAACACCATAGCGCTTTTTTTGCGTTACCGATTCATTTTCCTCGATTTTGCCCGACTTATGCAGGATCATCCGCAGATTAAAGTCCATTATGTGCAGCTTGTGCAGCGCAGAACGGATCAATTTTCGGCCCTGCTGCACGTCCTGGCGGAGAAGGGCATCCTGAAGCCCGAGGCATTTCCCGGTCAGTTCCGCCACCTGTACCGGCGTATTCAGGTGTTGACGGATTTCTGGATTGCCTACAACGTGATCGAAGGCTCCATGGACTGTGCCGATATTCAGGATTCTTTTCTCCGCATGATCCAAGAAACGCTTTTCCCTTACCTGAGCGAGTCCTACCAAGGAGCGTGGGCGGCGGAGTTGGTAGTGGCCCCAAAAAAATCGAACCAGAAGTTGAGATGAGGAGCGCAAACCAAATTGTTGCATAGCCAAAAAATATTATATTTACGAAAAAGATTATGGATACGGAACAATTCCTGGCGCTAGCCGCCAAAAAATACAAGCAAGCACATAAATGCATTGACCGACAAGGCAACGATTGTACCGGAAGGCCTGGACAAGAACAAAATCCGCAAACTGCTCTACTTTATCAGCTATTACGCAACCTTTGAACAATCTGAAATTAAGCGTAAATTTGAAAAAGCAATTCTATCCATTCCCAAAACCAGACAACCTATGGGTATTCGGGAAGCGATTTTAGAGGACTTAAAGCAGCAGTTCCGGGAAGAAGGTATAAAGAAAGGCCGGGAAGAGGAACGGAAAGCATTAACCCGCCAAATCATCGCCCGCGCCCACCGACGACAGCTCCCCATCGAAGATATCCCCCTTTTGGTGGATCTGCCGGTCGAAGAGGTGCGGACGATTATTGAGGTGTTGCGAAAGGATGCGGAATAATTGCCTTTCCCTCCGGTGCGCCATCCCAAACACCACCAAATGGACAGGTGGCGCTTTTTATTGAAAGCGATGCAGCTACCGAACCCCAAAAACGCATCTGCGTCCAGCCCACCCATCTGCGGAACATTCAAGCCAACATAGCCAGCCTTCCAAGTCAGAGCGTCCCCCAAAGAAAAGGGTGCAACATCCCTGCTTAGCCGGCAGGCCAGCCCAGTCCAGACGGCCTTGAGGAAGGAAATAATCCAGGGCCTACCCTGTGGAACAAATATATTCCACAGGGCCTTTAGCGATGAGCAATCAATAACGGTCGGTTTTCTAGGAGCGCTTTTTCCTTTATCCGGCGTTAAAGAACCGCCGCCCTTAGCGCTGCTAAGGGCGGGAACTGGCTAAAGAAAAAATCGCTAGCCTATCTAAACACGACACTTATTATAGTCTGACAACCCAAAATTTGTGAATTCTGACTTGCTCTTTTTCCGCCTT
>CAYWHT010000649.1:0-2799 GCA_964458135.1 uncultured Saprospiraceae bacterium
GGTCAGACCGGTGCGCAACCGATCTCACTGGACGCCATCGAGCAGTTCACCATTTCCGTAGCGCCTTTTGACATTCGTCAGTCCGGTTTCGCCGGCGGCACCATCAATGCCGTAACGCGTAGTGGTTCCAACGAATTCGAAGGCTCCGCTTACTACTTCCTGCGTAACGAATCTTTTGCCGGAAAAACGCCGGGCGGCGATATCGCCGACGAGGACCGCACCCGCCTTTCCGACTTCTCCGCCGAAACTTACGGCCTGCGCCTCGGCGGTCCCATCATCAAAAACAAACTCTTCTTCTTCGCCAACGGCGAGATCGTGCGCAACGAAACGCCCCAGCCCTTTGAATTCGATCGCTACCGCGGTAATTCCACCCTCGATGAGGTCAATCAGTTGTCCAGCTTACTGCAGGAAAACTTCGGCTACAATCCGGGCGTATTCCTCAACAATACGGCTACCCTGGACGTCGATAAGTTCCTGGGTAAGATCGACTGGAACATCAGCGAAAAGCACAAGTTGAGCGTACGGCACAACTACGTCAAGGCCGAAAACCTGGAGGCGCGTAATTCCAACGCTTTCGGGCTGGAATTCATCAACGGCTCCGAATTCTTCGTCAGTGAGAAAAACTCTACCGCGCTGGAGCTGAACTCGGTGTTCAACAACAATATTTCCAACAAACTGATCGTCAACGCTACTTTCGTACGCGATGACCGCGATCCCTTTGGCGCCAACTTTCCCACGGTGGAATTGGAGGATGGTGAAAGCGGCGAGATTGTCTTCGGCGCCGAGCGCTTCTCCACGGCTAACCGCCTGGATCAAGACGTGGTCACGGCCCGTAACGACTTCACGATCTACAAGGGCCGCCACAGCGCCCTCTTCGGCGTTAACTTCGAATACTTCAACGCCGCCAACCTGTTTATCCGCAATAACTTCGGCCGTTACATCTACGACGATTCCGATGGGCAAACCGGCGTGCAGAAGTTCCTGGCCGGCGATCCCGCCACCGAATTCGAGCGCAGCTTCTCGCAAGTGGATAATATTGCCGGCGACGGTTCTGCCGCGATCGCGGAATTCGAACAAATCCTGCTGGGCTTCTACCTTCAGGACGAATTTCAGGTTAACGAAAACCTGAAGCTGACCGGTGGCCTGCGTTTCAATGTTCCTTTCTGGCCTACGGATCAGCCGCTCAACCAGTCGTTTAACGAAGAAACGGTTTCCGAAATCCAGCGCTTCGGTTACGACCTGCAGGGCGCTCAGACCGGCCAATTCATCGAGTCGCAGATCCTGTTCTCGCCCCGCTTCAGCTTTAACTGGGACATTTCCGGCCGCGACGCCACCCAGCTGCGCGGCGGCATCGGTATGTTCACCAGCCGCATTCCGCTGGTATGGCCCGGCGGCGCCTACAACAACTACGGCTTCAACATCGGTGAAGTCGAAGCCAACAATGTACCCTTTGATCCTAACGTACAGAACCAGCCCGTCGGATTCGACGAAAACGGCAATCCGATCCGTCAAATCGATCCCAACAACGTCACGCCTTCCGGTCAAATCGACCTCTTTGCCGAAGATTTCCGCCTGCCGCAAACCCTGCGGGTCAACCTGGCGCTCGACCAAAAGCTGCCCGGCGGCATCATCGGTACGTTGGAAGGCATCTTCACCAAATACCAAAACAACGTACGCTACCAAAACTTCCAGCTGAAGCCCGCCCAGCGCTTGCTCGAGGGCAACGGCCCCGACAATCGCCCGCTGTTCAACGGCGTATCGCCCGGTTTCGGCGATGACGTCGTCGATGATCGCTACACCGGCATCTTCCTGGCCAGCAATACCGATAAAGGCTATTCCTTCAATGCGGCGGTCTCGCTGAAAAAGCCCTTTAGCAACGGCTTTGCCGCTCAGGTATCTTACGCCTACAGCGATTCTTACACGCTCTTTGACCTGACTTCTTCGCAGAACAACTCGCAGTGGCGCGGCTTCCACAACGTACGCGGCAAGAACTTCGAACGGGAAGCCCAGCGCTCCGACTTCGCCATCGGACACCGCGTATTCGGCCAGGTATCTTACGCCGTTGACTACCTCGACTTAGGCACTTCCAAGCTGTCGTTGAACTTTAACGGCCAAACGGGCGGCTTCTTCTCCTACGTCGTGGACGCGTCCAACTTCCGCTTCGTAGATGACGGCGCCTTCTCCGACAACGAACTGATCTTCATTCCGGAATCGCCCGATCAGATCAACCTCGTCGAAAAGGAAGTTAACGACGTAACCTACTCGCCCGCTGCTCAGTGGACGATCCTCGACAACTACATCGAGAACCACGATGACCTGGCGGATCGCCGCGGTCAGTACGCCACCCGCAACAGCGGCCGCGAACCTTTTGAATTCACCATGGATCTGCGCTTCTTGCAGGATTTCTACGTAGAAATGGCCAACGGCAAACGCAACATCCTGCAGCTGTCGGTGGACATCTTTAACTTCACCAACCTGCTGAACCGCGAATGGGGTATTCGCCGCTTTGCCGGTAGCTTCGGCAACTACGGCATCCTGGAGCTGGAAAACAGCATCGGTTTCCCTCCCGGAGACAACAACACCGCCGAGTACACCATCAACCAGGACCTGATCGAAAACCAGGAACCCTGGGAGGGCAACATCGACGACTCCGGACTGCGTAGCTCGCGCTGGCAAATGCAGATCGGGGTGCGGTACATCTTTAACTAATGGCTTTTAGCTATTCGTCTTTGGTCTTTGGTCCTCACTAGTACACTGTGTAATAAGTTCTTTGATGTTTTGGGAGGGGTATTTTGGCGA
>CAYWHT010000650.1:0-2797 GCA_964458135.1 uncultured Saprospiraceae bacterium
AGCTAAAAAGAGCAAGTCAGAATTCACAAATTTTGGGTTGTCAGACTATAATTCATCCATAGTCCGGCTTAGGTCAGCGCCTACCAAAAAGCCCGACCCGGAAAAACCGAGTCGGGCCGCATCTATAAAGCTATGAAAACTATTCGCTTATTCGGAATCCTCTTCTTCGGCGCGCCCTCCTTTTAATTCATCCTGGTACTGCTCCAATTCTTCCCATTTCCCTTCCGACGCCAGTTGGGCTTGCTTAGACCAGGTGGTGGGATCGTGCATGCGATAGCGGCTGCCCGCCTCGGCGAGTACTTCCTTGAGTTTTTCCATATCGGCTTCGGCGAGGTCTTTCCAGCTCTTGATGCCGGCGTCGTGGAAGAGGCCTTCAATTTTGGGACCGATGCCTTCAATGACTTTCAGGTCATCAACTTTAACCTTTTTGCCCGAAGGAAGCTCGATTTTATCCCCGGATTGGGGCCTTTGCGGCTCGCTCTTTTCGGTTTCCGCCTCGGGAGTGGTTTCCTGCGGCTGCTCTTCCGCCGGGGCTTCCGGGGCCTCCGTTACGGGCGTTTGCGGCTCGCCTTTTTCGGTTTCCGCCTCGGGAGTGGTTTGCTCTTCCGCCGGGGCTTCCGGGGCCTCCGTTACGGGCGTTTGCGGCTCGCTGACGGGCGCGACTTTCTCATCGACAACCGCTGCTGTCTCCTGACCCTCAAAAGGCAGAATGGATACGTAAGTGCGGTTTTTCTTTTGCTTGCGGTACACGACCTGCCCGTCAATGGCGGCGTGCAGGGAAAAGTCTTTACTCATGTATACGTTGTTGCCCGCGTGGAACTTAGTGCCCCGCTGACGGACGATGATATTTCCGGCTTTTGCCGCCTGGCCGCCGTACAGTTTTACCCCTAAGCGTTTGCTAATACTGTCGCGGCCGTTATCGGTACTACCTACACCTTTTTTGTGCGCCATGGCTTATTTCTGAATTTTGGATTGGAAAATGAATGGGGCCGGCTCAGGCCTCGATACTGTCCACCTTGATTTTGGTGAAACGCTGGCGGTGGCCCCGCTTCAGCTTGTATCCTTTGCGTCGTTTTTTCTTAAAGACCAGGACTTTATCGCCTTTTTGGTGGCCGAGTACGGTGGCGTTCACCTTCGCCTTGTCGACGACCGGCTTGCCGAGTTGTACTTTACCGTCCTTATCGATCAGCAACACCTGATCGAAGGAGAGGTTGTCTCCTTCTGACGCATCCAGCTGGTGGACGAAGAGCTCCTGCCCTTCCTCTACTTTAAACTGCTGACCAGCAATGGTTACGATTGCAAACATTATCGTTTGGTTTATGCTTTAGAAAAATTGAGTGCAAAGATAGAATAATTGTTTGGGATTTGCCAATAATTGGATGCCGGGGAAGGTGCTCTGTCCTTAAAGGGCGCACATTTTTTTAGTAAAAACGCAGAAAAATCAAGGGCAAAGTTCCTTCACCGGCATTCCTTTCCTAGTGCCCGAAGCACTACAGTCAGCACCGGCGTCGCTCGCAGGTGCGGCGCCCAGCATCCTCCTCATATCAGCTCCCGCAACCGAAAAGTCACCTTCACCTTTTCCCCATCCCGGATCAATTTAAGGCAAAACTTCTTTCCCACCTGTTTTTTAAATTTATCGGTAATATTGGAAAGGCTGAAAAAACTGGCCGGCAACCAATTGATGCGCAGAATTTCATCGCCCACCTGCACGCCGGCTTCGTCGGCGGGGCTGCCGGGCAAGACGTAGTTTACGAGATAAGTGTTGAGCTGCGGGCCGGAAGCCGTAATGACCATGCCGCTGCGGTCGTAGCGGAAGGCTTTGTCGAAGTTCTTTTCGGGCTTGAAATAGACGACTTCCCGCGGGTAATCGATGATGAGGTGGAAGCGTTTGAGCAATTCGTTGCCGATCAGGCCGTTACGGCCGTTGAGGTAGGAGGAGTCCAAGTCGGGCAGTAATTCCTGGAAACTGGTGACGATGCCGGTAAACCGGAAGCGGTTGATCTCCAGAGCGTCGATTCGGCCCAGGTAGCCCTGCAGGTAGCCCCCCAAGCCAATGCCGATATTGCTGAGGATAACGTTTGGCGGAACGTGCAAAAAGGGATGCGTTTCGGTGTAAAGGAGCAGGGGCAGGCCCGCGCCGGTATCTAATAAGTATTTGCCGCTAATGGTCGTATCTTGCCGGAAAGTGAGCGGGCCGAAAATATAGGGTTTGTTGCGGTGTATCTCTAGATTGGCTTTTTGGAAACCCTCATCCGGCAGCTCAAATAAGCCCGGCTTGTGAAGTTTGATGACTTCTTTGCGGTAATCGATTTCCACGACGTAGCGATGGAAGAAATCAGCCCCCAAAATGCCCTGTATCTGAACGCCGGCAAAATTCTCAAAGTTAAAATAATCCTCTTCCAGCACCAGCAAGGGCCGTTTACGAGCCATGAAATTGCCGATTTTCAGATTGACGTTCCGAACGAGATAAGCGTATAATTCCGTGCTCATATCCGCCCCGAGAATGCTAAACCGCTTTTCGTAAGCTACGCCCATTAAATCCGTGATCTCCCGTTTAGTTAATATGGTGTGTTCTGCTCCGGTATCGAAGATGAAACGCAGCGGAAAGACCCCGTCGAAACGCACTTCGACGATCATCAGGTTATTTTCGAATTCAAAGGGTATTTCAACGGTTTGCTGTCCAGGCTGGAAAATTCCTCTCGATTGTGCAGATGACGACAGTTGCAAGCAAAAAAGCGCCACGCACAATAGTATTATACCTCTCATAGCCACAATTTGACATTTCGTTTGGCAGCGA